>CAZIQJ010000017.1:15213-19824 GCA_964541285.1 uncultured bacterium
TCATTTGTCGGCTCCGAAATGTACCTGGGAGTAATTTCTCTTTTCTTTGTGCTTGGCGCCGCGCTTGGAAAGAAAACCCCTCATGAAAAATTTTTCCTTTCCATGTTCGCTCTTTTCTGCCTGCTGGCCCTGGGGCAATACAGCCCTCTTTACCGCGCTCTGGTGGAAGGAACGGGCTTTAACAGTTTCCGCACTCCCATCAAGTTTCTGTTTTTCGCGACTTTTTCCCTTTGCGTGCTGGCCGCCTACGGTTTTGACCGTTTCTTCTACCACTTCCGGAGTTTTCCGGAAAAAGCCGCCCGCTTTTTTTACGCCTCGGCGGCCGTCATGATCGCGTTTCCTCTTGCCGCCACCGCTTTTCTGGGAAAGCAGCGGGAAACACTCCTGCCGAAATTTCAGGATTTTGTGGTGACCCAATTCTTCGGCAAACCCGGCCATCCTTATCCCGTGGAACATTACCGGGAAAAGGCGGCAGCTCTTTATGATAATTTCCGTCAGGCCATGGACCTTTCGGTCCAGCATACCCGCATTGAATTTTTCATGATTCTGCTGGCCGCGGTCCTCGTATTTTTCCTTCTCCGCTTTCATGCGAACAGAAAAGCCGCCATGCAAATCGCGCTCCTGTTTCTGACCCTCGACCTGTACGCTTATGGTTTCACAAGCATCAAGCCCAACCAGGAGCCTTTTTACACCATTGATTCTCCTGCGGCGGAAGGCGCTCTGGTCAAAACCCTGAAATCCGACCCGGACCTTTTCCGCATCATGGAGGTTTACCAGAAGCCCGAAGAAAACCGGATTTTCCCCGTTTTCCCGTGCTGGAACATGCTGGATGGAATCCAGGACCTCGGGGCTTATTCGCCGCTGGTCATGAAATCCTATACCGGGTTTCTGGAAGGCTGGGGATATGTCAATGACTCGCTGTCCGTGCATTGGGTCCAGCCGCAAAAGGTCCTGGAGAAACTTCCGCTGATTAATGCCATGAATGTCAAATACCTGCTGAGCACCACGCCGCTGGAACATGAATCGCTCTCAAAAATTCAGGAAGACTCAGGCGTCCTGCTTTACCGGAACCAGAACGCGCGCCCGCGCGCGTTTTTTATTCCCGGAGTGACGGAGCTGGCTTCTCTCGACGCCCCCGAAGTAACTCAATCAGCTCCGGTTGAAATCCGTGATTACCGGCAGAATCATCTGGCGCTTGATTTCACAGCTCCTGCCGCCGGCCTTCTGGTTGTAACGGACATTCACTACGCGGGCTGGGAAGCTTTCGTCAATGGAAGTAAAGCCCCGCTGCTTAAAACCGCGGGCCTGTTCCGGGGCATCATTCTTCGGGCCGGAGAAAACCGCGTGGTCATGCGCTATCATCCTGCGCTTTACCAAAACCTCGGTAAATCAGCCGCGCTGGTCTTTATTCTGGGCGCTCTTCTGGCCCTGAAGCAGAGAAAAGCGGGGAAGTCATGAAAGCCTGGCTTTGCCTTGCCTGGGCTCTTGCGGTCCTTGGGTGTTACGCTTTTTTTCTTTGGCTCGCAAAATCTCCGGAGATTCTTTCTCACTTATGACTTTCTGGATCCTCGGCATATGGATTATTTTTGTCTGTTACGGGACCGGACGCTTCTTCATCAACCCGCTTAAACTCGAACTTCGTAAAAGCGAAGAGGCCTTTTTCTCTATTGGAGCCGGACTGGGCATTACAGGCTATGCCGTACTGGGTCTTGGAATCATTGGCTTCCTGCGCCCGGGAGCGCTGTGGGCCCTGCTTCTGGCCCTGACGGTATTCGTGCTGGTCACGCGCTCCGCTTCGGTCCCGGTCAAGCTGCCGTGGACGTTCACGGGCAAAGGCATTGCGTCATTTCTTGGCCTTCTGTTTTTGTTTCTGCCCTTTATCGCGGGAGTCATGGCCCCGGAAACCGCCAATGATTCGCTTTGCTACCATCTTCATCTTCCAAAAATCTATCTGGCGCACCATACCATCCGCCCGCTGCCTTATGAGCTGAATTCGGAATTTCCTTTTTTAATGGAAATGCTGTACACGCTCGGCCTGGGCCTTAGCGGCGCCGCGCTTGCAAAGTTTTTCCATTTTTTTACCGCTCTCCTGACCATGGCTGGAATTTACATCCTCACAAAGAAGCTGTCAGGCGCAAAGAGCAAACTTCTTCCGCTGATTTTTTTGACCACACCCGCGGTCTTCAACGAAGCTGTGACCACCTACGTGGACATCGGGCTTGCGGCCTTCACGCTGCTGGCCCTGGCTGCGGTCCTTTGCTGGACCCAAAGCGAAAAGAAGCAGACCGGATTTCTGGTGCTCGCAGGAATCTTTACAGGCCTGGCCCTGAGCATCAAATACCTGGCCCTGATTTCAGCCGGGTTCTTCCTGATCTGGATTTTCTGCGTTTCCGCCGCCAAATGCCCGCGCCGCCTGATTAAAAATATTTTCACCTACGGATTTTTCGCGGCCGCGGCATGCGCTTTCTGGTACGCGCGCTCCTGGATCGTGACCGGGAACCCGGTTTTTCCCTATTTCGCCAAAATCTTTGGGGCAGGGGACGCAACCATCCATTACAATGACATTGGAGTCACAAAAACATTCCTTAACTGGCTGACTGTTTTCTGGACTCTGACCATGCGGCCGGAACTTTTCGAAGGTTTCAGCGTGCAGATCGGCCCGGCGTATCTGGCCTTTCTTCCGCTCGTATTTCTTGGCGCACGGAAAAATCTGTCCACGCTCCTGCTCGCCGGATTTTCAGTTTTTTACCTGACCGCCTGGTTTTTACTGGGTCAGAGCCTTCGTTTTCTCCTGCCCATGCTCCCGGCCCTGCTTTTGCTTGCAGGCCTGGGATGGCCTGCCCTGGCAGGGTCCTTTGCCGGCAGAGCACTTAAAGGCCTGGCCTGCCTGATCCTGGTGTTCCAGATTGCAATGACCTTTTATCACTCCCGCCATTACCTGAAGGCGGGCCTTGGCCTGGAGCCAGAGGACCTTTACCTTCAGCGCGTGGAGCGCAGTTTCGAAATGGCTTCTTACGTAAACCAGCAGCTTCCGCCTGACAGCAGGATCATCGCGGCGGATGATCCGCATCTTTTTTATTTTGACCGGGAGATTTTCCGGGAAACCGCGTTCGCGCGCCTTGAAAATTACTGGAAAGCTGACAGCGAAGCGGGTGTATTTCAGAACCTGCGCCGAAAGGGAATCACGCACATTCTCTACGTAACCAACAAGAATTCCATTCCCGGAGCGGAAATGCCTGAATTCCGCCTGCCCAGGCTTATGTCCAGGGACCAAAATGAGCTTGCTACCTTTTTAAAACCCCTTTACACTTATACCTTTACGGATGAGGAAGGCCTTCAAACCCGTTATTATTTATACGAAATTCTCCCATGAAAATCGCACTGATTGACCTGAAAGAAACCGCAAAAGGCTGCAATAACAAGGACAAGGCCGGAACCTTTGGGAACACCTCCCACGGGGAGGACTTTGTTTCAAAGGTTTACGCCTTTCTGAAGCGCAGCAATGTGGACGTTCCCGTGGTTCATTTCGGCTATATGGCCGCGATTTTCCGCCAGAACGGCCATGAAGTGAATTTCTACGATTCCACGCCGAAGGACGAAGACCTGGTCATCATGGCCTCATCGATCGTGGGCTATGATGAAGAACTGGCGTTTGTGCGCAAGATCCGCAAACCGGGAAGAAAAATCGGGTTTATCAACGCCTTTGCCTCCGCCCGCCCTGAAATTTTCATGGAAGAGGCGGACTTTGTCATTACGGGCGAACCTGAAGCCGTGGCCATCCAGATCGCCAAAGGGGAAGTCGAACCCAAAGGCATCATGGCCAGCCCGCTGATCTATGACCTGGAAAGCCTTCCATTTCCCGATTGGGACGGATTCCCGGTTAACCGCTACGGCTATTACCCGGTCCTGCACAAAGGCCCCACGCTCTCCATCCTGACCAGCCGCGGCTGTTCCTTTGACTGCAGCTACTGCCCGTATATGGTGACACAGACCGAGAAGTGGCGCCGCCGCGGGGCTGTGAATGTCTGCGATGAAATTCAATACCTTCAGAAAAAATACGGTGTGCGCAGCCTGGTTTTCCGCGACATCATGTACACGCAGAGCAAAAAGCGCGCGCTGGAAATTTCCGAAGAAATCATCAAGCGCGGCATCAAGATCGAGTGGAGCATGGAAACGCGCGCCGACTGCCTGGAAAGAGACACGCTGGAACTGATGTACAAATCCGGGCTGCGAGCCATTCACCTTGGAATTGAATCTCCTGAAGACGAAATCGTGAAAAAGTCCGGACGTATTCCCATCAAGGAAAGCCAGCAGGAGAAGGTCATCCGTCTTTGCAGCGAGATCGGCATCAAGGTCATCGGCTTTTTTATTCTGGGATTCGTCAGCGACACCAAGGAATCCATGCGTAAGACCATTAACTACGCCAAGCACCTGAATATGCCGCTGGCGCAGTTCGACGTCATGACCCCGTACCCGGGTACCAAATTTTTTGATGAAATCAAACCGCGCATTGTGGATACAGACTGGAAAAAATACACGACCCATCATCCGGTAGTAAAGCTCGACAACCTGACGCCGCGCGACGTCCTGGATTACAAGAACAAGGCCTAC
>CAZIQJ010000018.1:0-19782 GCA_964541285.1 uncultured bacterium
TCAAGATTGATTTCAGGCACGCGAAGCTCTCCTTGCCGGGCCTAAAATAAAAAAGGAACCCGTTACCACGATTTTTCTTCTTTCCGCTATTTTGAGGGCCAGGGAAACAGCCTCTGAAATGCCCGCGGCGGGAAATACGCGGGCAAAAAGGCCTTTGGCCTGGGCCATCAGAGTCCCAAGCTGCTGGCTGCGCGAATGCGGAGTCGGCGTCAGGATAATATCCTTGCAGGCTTTGGAAAGCGCTTTCAGCATCAGGTCTGATTTCTTGTCACGCGAGGTCCCAAAGATGACCAGAGGATCGCGGATTTTCATATTTTTAAGGTTCCTGGCCAGAGCTTCAACGGAAACCGGGTTGTGCGCGGCGTCAAAAAGGAAACCCCCGCAGGATTCCAGCCTGCCCTCCCAGTTTTTTGACGCCAGGGCCGGCGACCGGCCCGGAAGGCGCCGAAAACCATGCTTTTTCTCCAGAATTTCAAAGGCCTTTTGCGCGGTCCCCGCATTGGCGCGCTGGAAATCACCTGAAAGCGGCAGCCTGCCTTTAAAAGGCCTGGATTTCCACAGAACAGCCTTCTGCCTGCGGACTTGCGTCTGGATGGCCCGGAGAGCGTCCGGCCGCTGAGGGCCTGTAATCACGTCTGTTCCGGGGCGGATAATCGCGGCTTTTTCCGCCGCGATCTTTCCGATCGTCGGGCCAAGCAGGGCTTCGTGGTCAAGATGAACGGGCGTCAAAACCGACATCTGCGCGCCCAGCGCGTTGGTGGCGTCAAAGCGGCCGCCCAGGCCCACTTCAAAAATTCCCACCTGGACCCCGGCTTGTTTAAAGACCTGCGCAGCCATCAGGGTCATGATTTCAAAATAAGTATAAGACGGCGCCTTGTCCTTTGCCAGAAGTCCGCGTACCCAGGCAGCGGCGCGGCACCACTCGCGCACGGAAATCATTTTTCCGCCAATGCGGATTCTTTCACGTGGATCTTCAATATGCGGCGAGGAGTAAAAACCCGTGCGTATGCCCGCGGACTCCAGAAAAGACTCCAGAAAAAACCCCGTCGAACCTTTTCCTTTTGTTCCCGCGATCAGAACGCGGAAATATTTCTTTTCAGGATGCCCGGCGCGCCGCAAAAGCAGGCGCATGGCTTTCAGGTCCCACACGCGGCGGCCATGGGCAAGATGCATGCGCTCAAAATTCTGGAAGGAATCGAGATAGTCGAGAGAGGCCCGGTGATTCATGGTCAAAGGCGCGAAACCGCGCCGAGGCTCAATGTTTAAAGTGCCGCTCGCCGGTAAAGGCCATGGCAATGCCGGCCTGATCGCAGGCCGCGATCACGTCCGCGTCCCGGATCGAACCGCCGGGCTGAATGATGGCTTTGATCTTGTGCGCGGCCGCGACTTCAATGGAATCCGGCATGGGGAAAAACGCGTCAGATGCCATAAGCCCGCCATCGGTGCGGTAACCCGCCTTGCTGCAGGCGATTTCAACAGAGTCCACGCGCGACATCTGGCCCGCGCCGATACCCACGGTCTGACGCCCCTGGGTAATAACAATAGCATTGGACTTCACGACCTTGACGCATTTAAACGCGAAGAACAGATCGTCCAGCTCTTTGTCACTGAGCTTGATTTTGGTCACAAAACGCAGCTGCTTTTCGATTGCTTTCATCCGCGTGATCAGCGGCATGTCTTTCTGCTGGACCAGCAGGCCGTTTGAAAGAAACTTGCAGTCATACGCCTCACCCTGCAGTTTCGAGTCCGACTCGATCAGCCGAAGGTTCTGGCGTGCCTGAAGAAGTTTCAGGGCATCGGAAGAAAATGAGGGGGCGACCAGGACCTCGAAAAATTTCAGCTTTTCAAAAGCCATTTCCGCCGCAGCCTTGTCGCACGGACGGTTCAGGCCGATGATGCCTCCGAAAGCGGACATGGAATCACATTCCACGGCTTTTTCAAGCGCCTTGACTAGGCTCTTGTCCTCAGCAATGCCGCACGGATTATTGTGCTTCACAATGACCGCGGCCGGCTCGGAAAATTCTTTCAGGATTTCAACCACAGCTTCAATGTCCATCAGGTTATTAAAGGAAAGTTCCTTGCCGTGCAGCTGCTTGAAACCAGGCCCCTGGGAAGCGCGCGCTGAAGGAACATAAAACGCGGCCTTCTGATGAGGGTTTTCGCCGTAACGCAGGCTCATGTTCCGTTTAAAAGAAAGCTCAAGAGACGGAGGAGGAATTTCCTGCTCTGCAGCCGCTCCACCACCCAGCTTGCCAGCCAGATAAGCGGAAATGGCGCCGTCATAACGCGCGGTCCTTTGAAAAACTTTCAGGGCCAGCTGCTGACGGAGCTCATGGCTGACAGAACCTTTATGCGCTTCCATCTCGGACTTCACGCGCTCATAGTCGGCCGGATCACAAACCACGGCCACGGACTCATGGTTCTTGGCCGCGGAGCGGAGCATGGAAGGCCCGCCGATATCGATATTTTCAATCGCGGTCTCAAGGTCCACTGAAGGGTTCGCCGTCACCTGCTCAAAGGGATAAAGGTTCACGACCACGAGGTCAATGGCCTCAATGCCATGCTGTTTAGCCTGGGCTACATGGGATTTTTCCTGACGTTTATAAAGAAGGCCGCCGTGAATCTTGGGGTGCAGCGTCTTGACGCGCCCGTCCATCATTTCAGGAAAGCCGGTGTACTGCTCAACGGGAATAGCGGGAATGCCCGCTTCCTGCAGGGCTTTGAGAGTCCCGCCCGTGGAAAGAATTTTAACGCCGGAATTTTTAAGGAACTGCGCGAAGGGAATCAAACCGGTTTTATCGGAAACGCTGATCAGGGCCTGCTGAATTTTTTTCACGGACATTTGGAGGCTTTCTCTTTAAAAAGTTTCTGAAGTTTTCGAGTCATGTTTCCGGGAATTTTTCCGCCGATCCTCCGTCCGTCCATTTCACGGACCGGCAGAATTTCCCAGGAAGTGTTGGTTAAAAATGCTTCATCCGCGTTATATATTTCATGGCGGGAAAGCGGTGTCTCTTTTGTTTTAAGTCCCGCGAGAGATGCGCATTCTATCACGAAGCGCCGGGTCACGCCATTCAAGATTCCGGTCAAAGGCGGCGTCAAAAGCCCGCCCTGCTTGATAATAAACAGGTTTCCAATCCGGACTTCGGTCACAAAGCCCTGCTGATCCAGAAAAACCCATTCATAACCAGGCGAAGGCTCCAGCGTGGCCATGAGCGCGTTTTTGTAATCCGTGGTCTTGGCCTGCGGCGGCGAAGCGTGCGAAAGCGAACGCCGCACGCTCGAAGTTTTTAAAACCACGCCGCTTTTATAAATCTCCGGCGGATGGCTGCGCTTGCCGATCATGACCAGCACGAAAACTTCCCTGCCCTTTTCCGGCCATACGGTGATGCGGATAAATAAATCCTCTTTTGCGGCCGCCGGATTTTCTTTTTTAAACGCCGCCAGCGCGCGCTCAATTTCAAGCTTCACGGTCCCGGCTGAAAGCCTGCTGTCAAACCCCGCGGTCCTGGCTGATTCCATAAACCGCTGCGTGTGCTCATCCAGCCGGAAAATTTTCCCCGCGTAGGTGCGCAGGCTTTCAAAAACCCCGATGCGTTCCGGGTCCCCGGGAATAAAAAACTCCGGATCCGCTATTTTTTTCCCGCCGGAATAAAGAAAGGTCATGAAACCGCCCTGGCCATGGCCGCCACCAGGGCCTCGCCTTTATGAAGGGTTTCTTCATATTCCCTGCCCGGATCGGAATCATAAACAATGCCTGCGCCCACCTGAAGATACCCCTTCTTCTTGTGAAGGACCAGAGTGCGGATAACAATATTGAAGTCCAGATCGCCGTTAAAACCGAAATATCCGATGGAGCCGGTGTAAAGCCCGCGCTGGACCGGTTCCAGCTCATCAATAATCTCCATGCACCGCACCTTGGGGCAGCCGGTCACGGTACCGCCTGGAAACATGGCCCGCAGGAGATCCCAGCCGTCACGGTCTTTGGAGAGCGTGCCCGTAATTTTTGAAACCAGGTGCATGACATGGGAATATTTTTCAACCGTCATCATCTCGCTGACGCGCACGCTGCGGTAATCACAGACACGGCCCAGGTCATTGCGCTCCAGGTCCACCAGCATGACATGCTCCGCGCGTTCCTTTGGATTTGCCAGAAGCTCCTTTTCTCTGCCCGGGCCGCGGGGCCGGGTGCCGGCAATGGGCCGGGTCTCGCACAAATTTCCGCGCTTGCTGACCAGGCGTTCCGGAGAGCTTGAAAGCACGCTCATGTTTTTCATCCTGAGAAAGCAGGCGAAAGGCGACGGGTTGATCCTGCGCAGGGCTTCATACAGTCCGTTTTCAGCCCCGTCAAAATTAAAAGAAAATCTCTGGGAAAGATTGGCCTGATAAATATCTCCGGCCTCGATATAGCGTTTCGCCCCGCGAACCATGGATTCGAATTTTTCCCGGCTGATGCCCGGCCTGAAGGCCTTCATGCGGAATTTTTTCTCGGGCTTCGCGGACGCAGGGGCTTCAAAGTACGCGCGCAGCTTCCTGATTTTTTCTTTTGCCTGCGCCGTTGTTCCGGCGCGGGCCACAAGGTAGTAAATCCGCGCCTTGTGGTCATAGACCGCCAGCTCGGAATAAAAACCAAAATAAAGGTCCGGCGTGCCGGGATGGGGTTTTTTGCGAAGCCGGAGCTTTTCAAAAAAAGGCGCCATCTCATAGCCCAGAAAACCCACGGCGCCGCCGGTAAAAAAAGGACGGCGCGGTTCAGGTCGGGCGGTATGGGCGCGCAGGATTCGGCGGAAAACGGGGAAAATATCCGCGGCCCTGTAACGGCCGGAATGAGAACCGGAAACTTTCAGGGTTTTCCGTTGAAGAACGGCCTCGCAGAACGGCGTGAAACCAATGTAAGAATAGGAAGCTCCCCGGCCCTGGACACCGGCGCTGTCGAGAAAAAAAGAAGCTGTTGGGGAAACTTTCCTGAAAAATTCCCAGGGAGAAAGCGGAGAAATGTGAGGTTCGATCAGAACCTTCGACACAGCGGAGAAAGACCTACTCTTTCTTTTTGAGATATTTGACGAACTCACTGTCCGTCGTCAGGACCACCCGGCTGTCTTTCAGGGTCTCGGGGTACTGCTGAAGCGTGGAAAGAAAGGCGTAAAAAGCCGGGTCCTTGCCATAGGCTTCGGCGTAAATCTTGGTCACGGTCGCGTCGGCTTCGCCTCGAAGCGTCACGGCCTGTTTGTATGCCTCGGAAGTGATGCGCCGCAGTTCTTTTTCTTTTTTACCGTCGATTTCCGCGCGCACGCCCTGGCCTTCGGAACGCAGCTGTTCAGCCGCGCGTTTGCGTTCAGAGATCATGCGCTCAAAAACTTTCTGCTGGACCGACTGGATGTAGTTGATTCTCTTGATTCTCAGATCAATCAGCTCAATGCCGTAGTCTTTCAGAACATTGCGCGCCATCTCGAGAATTTCACGGGTAATGGTGTCACGGCCCACATCGATCTTTTCGTAAGTCTCTTCGGAAGAAACGCCGCCCGAAGGGTTTTTGACCTCAAGAATGCGGTTGGTGCTGCGGATGACTTCTACAAGATCATAGCGCGTGATGAAATTACGCGTAATGCCGTCCATGATGTCATCAAGACGCGACTGCGCGTTGCGCTCATTGTGCATGGTCTGGAGAAATTTCAGCGGGTCCTGAATGCGCCAGCGGCCCGTAACATCCACCCAGATGAACTTCTTGTCCTTGGTCGGAACTTCGGAGGGATAGCCGTCCCATTCCAGGATACGCTTGTCAAACTTGTTCACAGTCTGCGTGAAAGGCATCTTCCATTGAAGACCGGGAGCCGTGATGGGGTTGCCCACAGGCTGACCGAACTGCGTGACAACAGCCTGCTGGGTTTCATCCACCGTGTACAGGCCGTTTAAAACCACAAGCCCGCCCAGTGAAATAAGAATGATCAAAATCGCGGGAGCGCCCTGTTTCATCATGACATATCCTCCGAATGTTCGGCCTTAAGGTTCAGAAACGGGAGGATACCCTTCTGCGATTCATCAATAATGAGTTTGTCCTTCAGCTGCGGGTAAAGCTTGCCCACCATTTCAAGGTAGAGGCGCTGGCGCGTGACCTCCGGAGAAATTTTATAAGCGGCCCAGGTCAGCTCAAAGCTCCTGGCATCGCCCTCCGCGCGGTTGATACGTTCAAGCGCGTAACCTTCGGCCTCGCGGATCTGCTGCTCAGCTTCACCCTTGGCGCGCGGAACGACCTTGTTATACTCTTCCCACGCCTGGTTAATGGCTTTTTCCTTTTCCTGCCGCGCTTCGTTGACTTCGTTAAAAGAAGGTTTCACTTCATTGGGCGGCGTCACGTCCTGCAAAATCACATTGCGCACCGCGATGCCCGCGCCGTAGCTGTCGAGCAGTTCCTGAAGTTTTTTCTCAACCTCAGTCTGGATTTTTTCGCGGCCTTCGGTCAAAACCTCATTGATCACATGGTCGCCGATAACAAGGCGCATGACCGCTTCCGACATATTGCGGATGGTCTCACGCGGGTCGCGCACACGGAAAGCGAAAGCCACGGGGTCCTTGATGGTGTACTGAACAATCCATTCCACGATGGCCACATTCAGGTCACCGGTCAGCATCAGGGACTCATCAAGCAGCGGATCATTCTGGGAGCGGCTCGCGCCATTATCCCGGCCGGCGTAAAGCGTGCGCACGCCCGCTGAAACAGTCCTGAAGCCGAACTCTTCCTTGAAAACATGGGTCACGCGGATGACGCGGACGGTCTCGATGCCCATGGGCATTTTGAAATGAAGTCCGGGGTTGGTGGTGCGAACATATTTTCCGAAACGCTGGACCACTCCGACCTGGTCCGGACCAACCTCATAAAAAAGAGTGCCGGCTCCGGAAAGAACAACCAGAACAATAAACAGTGGGAGGATCCAGGCGGGGTTTTTCATGGGCCATTTAGGCACGCCTTCATTTGGATAACGGATGTCCATGAAACCTTCTTCCGGTTAAGGGTTAGAATTACCGGTGTGAGTAAAAAGCCAGACCGCTTGCGAGTTTCGGATAAAAATAGGTGGATTTCTGGGGCATCAGCTCGCGCACTTCGCCCATTTCGCGCAAAGACTCAACACGCGGCGGCTGCAGCATAAACGCGGCCACGGCCTTGCCTGAAGCCGCGTAATCAAAAGCCTCGGACTCCACGCGGGTGAATTTCAGCGTCTTTTCCCATTCAGACTCCGAAAGATTCCAGAGTTTGAAGATCAGGTGCGCCACGATATTCACATCAAGGCGGTACCACACATCCGGCTTGTTCATGCCGATAAAGGCCCTGGCTTTTTCAAAATCCTGAAGCGTCAGAAAATAAAACTTGTCCTTGCCGATAGCCAGCCCCAGAGTTACGTCCCTGCCGTTATTGCGGACCTGGATCCTTTTCTGCAGCTCGGCCTTGGAAACTTCCTCGACCTTGAAATACGCTTTGAGTTTTTCAATGCCCTTCTCGCCTTCAAACCCGGCGTACGGAAGAAGCAGGCGGTGCGTAGGCATCAGAATAAGCCCGGGATCATGAAACTCCACCAGCGCGATCAGAGCGAAATCCGAAGGCAGCTCTTCACCCTCCGGAACATTTTTGCGCTTGCGCGCATCCTGGCTGTACTCCAGCGCGGTCTGATAACGGTGATGACCGTCCGCGATATAAATATGCTTTTTGGCAATGATTCCCTGAATCGATGAAATCGTTTTAGGGTCGGTCATGGCCCAGATCTCATGCTTGACCTGGTGATCATCCACGGCCTCGAAAGAAGGTTTTCCTGACGGAACACTTTTTACAGCTTCGACCATTTCCTTCTTCGGATCGTCGTAAAGACCAAACACGGGAGAAAAGCTGACTTCCGCGGTTTCAAGCAGACGGCGCTGGTCTGCCCGGGCCTGGGAAAGCGTTTTTTCGTGCGGCACAACGATGCCTTTGTCAAAAGATTCAAGGCGAAGCCGGCCAAGGACCGCGGTGCGCTCCAGCTTCTGGCCGTTGACCGGATTCTGATAAGTCTGGCGGTAAAGATAAAAAGCCGGGGCATTTTCCTGCTGGATATGGCCGGAAGCCTGCCAGTCCAGAAAAAACTGCTTCGCGCGCGTGTAGCGGTTGTTGGAATCTGTGTCCGTTTCTTCAATCTTGTTCAAGATCAGGCGGACGCAATTATAGGGTGAGCGTTTGTAAAGAAGCTCCTGCTCTGGAGGATAAATGACGTCATAAGGCGGAGCGATGACGTCAGAACCGGAGACCTTGGCGGTGTTGTAGCGCCAGCCTTTCAGGGGCCGGAAGTCCGCCATCATTTTAAGAGGCTCTTGAGTTGCGCTTTGGGAAACCATGCGGGCGATAGTAACATAAGAGTTTTCCTTTGACAAGGCAGGGCGTCCATAATAAATTAAAAACTCATGCCCAAAATTTTAGGACACATCCATCATCTGATCCGTTACTTTTTTGTCCTGGGCGTTCTTGCTTTTGTGGCCTACATCAAACGCTGGAGCGACGGCATTTCCATGATCATCATGGGTCCCCCGCTCTACCTCAGCTACGGTCTCAAGAACCTTTTATCCGGCTCTCTTTCGATTCCAAATACTCAGACCGTCAACTATTACGGCTTTCTGCTCCCGGTGACCGTGCTCTACTTCAGCATCATGGGTTTTCAGCTGAAACAGCTTTGGAATGAGACGGGAAAAATCCGGTTCATCAGCCTTTTTGCGCTGAGTGTTTTTATCCTCTACATCCACTTCAAGGCCTGGAGCAGCCTCTCGGCCTACCTGACTCCGCCCTACTAGCTAGCGGACCGAGGCCCCGTCAGGAATGGGTCTTTCAGGAACCACAACAGTCAAAAGGTCGCCTTCAGAAGCAGCCAGCAGCATTCCGTTGGATTCCACGCCGCGTATGACCGCAGGTTCAAGATTGTCCACGATGATAATTTTTTTGCCCTTCAGTTCTTCCTCGGTGTAATGCTTGCGGATCCCGGCCACAATAGTCTTCTGGACTTCTCCCACTTTCAGGCCAAGAACATAAAGCCTGTCAGCGTTAGGATGAGGGGCTACGGTCAGGATTTCAGCCACTTTCAGCTGAGCTTTCTTGAATTCTTCCACAGACACTTTGGGAGTTACGGGGCTGTTTACAGGCTCTGTCATGTTCCTTTGACCTCTCTGGGGTTAATGCCGCATTGTAGCATAGAAGGCAAAAGGCCGAACGCCAAACCTTGAGAAACGCACCTGGTAATTTTATCGGACTCTTAAGGTATAACTCTATATATAATAACAATTTATGATTGCTTTTTTTAGCTTGATTTCAATCCCTTCAATGCTATAATCAATTTCGACTTTCATCACAGCACTTTCGAAGTCACGCAATCATTCCCCCATTTTTCAGAACACACATGCGGGAAAAACTTTTCAAAGTTCAATCAGGAGGAGTTTCATGAGTAAGATTAAGGTCGCCATCGCTGGCGTTGGTAATTGCGCAGCTTCCCTTGTCCAGGGAATCGAGTACTACAAGGAAACCACCAAGAACAAGAAAAAGCAGGAGTTCATGGGTCTCATGAACTATGAAATGGGCGGCTACTTCCCCGAAGACATCGAGTTTGTCGCGGCCTTTGACATTGATAAAAGAAAAGTAGGCGAAACTCTTGATGTGGCGTTGAAAGCAAAGCCCAACTGCCTCCTGCCCCTTGAGAGCAACCGGATTCCGAAAAGCAAAGTTGTTGTGGAAATGGGCCCCGTGCTTGACGGATATTCCGCGCACATGGCCGATTATCCGGATGACCGGACTTTCGTGCTCTCCAATAAAAAACCCAGCAATGTTGAAAAGATCCTGAAAGAATCCGGCGCGGAAATCCTGCTGAACTATCTTCCGGTCGGCAGCCAGAAAGCCGTGGAGTTTTACGCGGAAGCCTGCCTGAAAACCGGAGTCAGCCTGATCAACTGCATGCCGGTGTTCATCGTCTCCAACCCTGAATGGGCCAAGCGTTTTGAAGACAAGCGCATCCCTTGCGTGGGCGACGATATCAAGGCCCAGGTCGGCGCGACCATCGTGCACCGCACCCTGACCAAGCTGTTCTCGGACCGCGGCGTCAAGATCGACCGCACCTACCAGCTGAATACGGGCGGTAACACGGACTTCCTGAACATGCTTAACCGCCAGCGTCTTGCTTCAAAGAAAATCTCCAAGACCGCTGCCGTCCAGAGCCAGATGGCCGAACCGCTTCACGAAGACAACATCCACATCGGCCCTTCGGATTATGTTCCCTGGCAGAATGACAACAAGGTCTGCTACCTCCGCATGGAAGGCCGCGGGTTCGCGGGATTTCCCATCAATATTGAGCTGCGTCTGTCGGTCGAGGACTCGCCCAACAGCGCCGGATGCGCCATTGACGCCATCCGCGCGACCAAAATCGCGCGCGACCGCAAAATCGGCGGCCCGCTCATTTCGATGTCTGCTTACACCATGAAGCATCCGCCCAAACAGATTCCTGACACGGAAGCCAAGGAACTGGTGAAGAAATTCGTCCAGGGCACCTGCCCTCGTTAATTAAAGCATCAACCCGGGGAAGAGGCCCAACAGCCTCTTCCCCTTTTTCTTTTCCGGAGCCGCGCCTATGATCCGCAAACACGTTTATCCTCACATTGAACGCACCCTCAACAAAATGGCCGGCTTTCTGGCCGCAAAAAATATCACACCCAACCAGCTGACGCTGGGCGGAATGGGGCTGAGCCTGATCAGCGGCATGATTTATGCCAGCGGACATTTTGTGCTGGCCGGCATTGTCTGCGTGTTTGGATGCCTGGGCGATATGCTGGACGGCGCGCTGGCGCGGACTACAGGAAAGTCCTCCAAGTTCGGCGCTTTTCTGGACTCCACCACAGACCGTTACGGCGATGTTTTTATTTTCGGGGGCCTGGCGGTTTATTATGCGCGCCAGGGCCAGATCGGCTGGCTGATTGTCTGCCTGATCATTATCGCGGGTTCTTACGCTACCAGCTACTCCAAGGCCCGGTCTGAGAATTTTATCGACTCCTGCAGCGTGGGTATTTTCGAGCGCCCCGAACGCATGATCGCGCTTGGTTTTTTCACCTTTTTCGGCTTTATTCCCTTCATGCGCGAGATTTCGCTCTGGACGCTTGCGATCGGAACCAACTTCACGGCCGTTCAGCGTATTCTTTTCACCAAAGCTAAACTTTCGGAAAATTCGTCCGAAAATTCCAAATAATCCAAAACACCATGCGGGCACTTTCCTGGCTTCTGGCCATCACTCTCTTTGCTTCCGGCGCATCTCCTGCTCTTTGCGCTCCGTCTGAAACCGCGGCAGTCATCAGAAAAATTGAAAACCGCCGGGGCTGGTGGACCCATATGCGGGCGTCTCTGAAAATGGATTTCCAGACGCCCGACGGCAGAAGCGCCTCGTGCCGGGCCGAACTGTCTTACGCGAAGCTGGAAGAGAACCTTCTTTTAAAGGGCTATAACGAAAAAAACGAGCCTCTCTTTGTTTTTAAGACAAACGACATCGACTTCCAGCTTTATCTGGTGCATGACAACGCGGTTTACGAAGGCAGCATCTTCGACCTTGAAGACTCGCCTGAAATTCACAGTCACCTGAAAGCGCTGGACCTTTTCCGGGCTCTCAAACCCCTGCTATTCCGTGAAGACAAGACAGCCCTGGAAAAAAGCCCTCTGGGAGAAACGCACCTGATTATTACGGGTAATCACGGCCTGGAGCGGGAAATTTTCGCCAGCAAGACGGGCGACGTTCTGCGGGAATTGTATTACGGGCGGGACGGAAAGATGCGCACGGAAATCATCCGCGGAGACCCTAAAATTATTCCTCTGTCAAAAAAAGAAAAGTTTGTTTTCCCCTACCGGATCACGGTGCGCAACCCGGGCCGGGATCCGGAAAGTTTTTACCAGACCGAACTTTTATTTGAGTCTACGGACTTCACGCCCTTTGACGAAAATATTCTGGAGTTCAATGTTCCCGAAGACGTCCGGAGGGTGGACGCGGGAGAAGACTTTAAGAAACGAAAGGCTCTTGCTGGCTGACGCAGTGAATAGCGCCCAGGCCGTAAACCATGGCCGTACATGAAATGGGCACAATATCCTTTGAAGGAAAAAGCTCCTTCATGATCCTGACCGCGTCCTTGTCCTGCTTGCAGTCATAAACCGGCAGCAGCACCGCGCCGTTACCGATCAGAAAATTGGCGTAGCTGGCCGGAAGGCGCACGCCGCCGTCTTCAACCGGCGCAGGCATGGGCATTTTGACCAGGTTCCAGTGTTTCCCCTTTTCATTCTCCGCGGCTTTTAAACGCTCCCAGTTTTCCCGAAGAATCGCGTGGTTTTCATCGCTGGCGTCATCTTCATAAACCGCCAGGATGGTCTTCTCATCCACAAAGCGCGCGATATCATCAATATGCCCGTCTGTGTCATCGCCCACAATGCCTTCATTCAGCCACACCACGTGGGACACGCCAAGATAATCTTTCAGGTACTGCTCAATTTCAACATGCGTCAATTCAAAATTCCGGTTTTTGTTCAAAAGACACTGCTCGGTCGTCAGGCAGGTTCCCGTGCCATTCACTTCGATAGAGCCGCCTTCAAGCACAATGCCCGCGTCAAAGCACGGCGCATCAATCAGCTTCTTGTTCTCAAATATATGGGTGTCTTCCATCAAATCCTGGTATTTGCTTCCCCAGGCATTAAAAATCCATTTGCACCAGGCTTTTTCGCGGTCCTTCACGACAAAGGTCGGGCCATAATCGCGGATCCAGGCATCCACCGTCTCTTCCTCGATCCAGACCAGGTTCTTGAGACTTTTGTCCGTCAGCTTGCCTTTAAGGAACTTCTGCGCTTCATCCTTAAGTCTGGAGGAGGCCAGTAATTTTACTTTTTCATAAGGAAGAAGCGCTTCAAGCATTTGAAGATAGCTGTCGCGCACACGCGCCATTTTCTTGCCTGGCCAGGTAATGGGATTATGCGGCCAGGAAAGCCAGACAGCTTCATGTTTTGCCCACTCCGCAGGCATGCGAAAGCCTTTTGCGGCTGGTGTTATTCTGGAGGAAGGCGCCACTCTAGTCTTCAGCATGGCTCAGGAAACGGGAAGTTATGGGCGCGTAGGCATCAATCCTGCGGTCGCGCAGAAAAGGCCAGCTCTGCCGGGTTTTCTCAATCTGCGAAAGGTCGCACTTAACGATCAAAGTTTCTTCCTTGTTTTCCCCGGCCCGGGAAATCACGGTGCCGAACGGGTCTGACACAAAGGAATTTCCCCAGAATTTCAGAGGACCTTCCTTGCCCACGCGGTTGACCGCGGCCACAAAGACCTCATTGGCGACCGCATGGCCGCGCTGGACCACTTCCCAGCCCGTCAGCTGGGCCTTGGCGACCTTGGGAGGCTCGGACTTATGCCAGCCTATAGCTGTGGGATAAAATAGAATCTGGGCGCCGGAAAGGGCCGTCAGACGCGCGCCTTCGGGAAACCACTGGTCCCAGCAAATCAGCACACCGATACGCGCGTAGCGGGTCTGATAAGTCCGGAAACCCAGGTCACCGGGCGCAAAATAATATTTTTCGTAGAAGTTGGGGTCATCGGGGATGTGCATCTTCCGGTACTTGCCAAGAATGGAGCCGTCCGCGTCAATGATGACCGCGCTGTTGTGGTAAACCCCGGGGCCTCGCTTTTCAAAAATAGGCGCTACAATCACGACTTCTTCCTCACGGGCAACTTCAGAAAGAACTTCCGTGGTAGGACCGGGAACAGGCTCCGCCAGATCAAAATTTTTGGCGTCGTACTTCTGGCAGAAATACAGGGAGCGGTAAAGTTCCTGGAGGCAGATGACCTGCGCCCCGCGGGCCGCGGCTTTCCGAATGCGCTCAACCGCCTTTTTCAGGTTTTCAGAAGGGCTTTTGGAAGCCGTCATCTGAACCAGGCCCAGGGTGACCGTCGACCCCTTCTTTTTTTTCATGAGACGGATCAGTGGATCAGAACCGCCGCGGAAATCACGGTGGTCCAGCGGCCATTCTTGTCGCCGATGGCGCTCTGGGTATTGTTCGTGGTTTTCACGATCTCGTTGGAGATTTTCCAGAGTTCTTTTTTCTTGTCGTAGCTTTCATCCGGGTTGAACTTCACGCCCAGGATGGTCGCCAGCATGCTTGCAGCCAGGTCTTCGGCGTATTCACCGGTCTTCTTTTCCGTCCAGCCGTACGTATGGGCTTCGGAAAGATACCCGTAATGGTCCGGACGCTTGGGAAGCGACATACCGATAGAAGAAGCGATCAAACGGTTGGGCTCATTGGTGGCGCATTCCGCGACCACAGAAAAAAGAATCTGGCCGGGAGTCAGGTACTTCAGGCCCGCTTCTTTCGAAATCAGCTTGCAGTACGGAGGGTAAATACTGGAAACGCGCACGATGTTGTACGGAGCAATGCCCGCATCGCGGAGCGCCAGCTCAAAGCTGGAAAGTTTTTCACGGTGAACGCCAACGCCCTTGGTCAAAAAAATCTTTTTGGGTAAAATCACTGTCCTGTCTCCTCTTCCCTTTGCGGGATTTCTGTTTTACTTTTGGCAATTCGGGCAGAAGAAAGAGCTCCGTCCGCCCAGAACAACCCGTTTGATCAAAACATCACAACGAACACACTTTTTACCGGCCCGGGCATACACCCGGTGGCGCGCCTGAAAACCTCCGCGCCCGCCGTTGACATGAACGTAATCATCAATACTCGACCCGCCGGCCTCGATCGCTTCCTTCAGGACTTCGATAATCGAGAGCCTCAGGGCCAGAAACTTTTCACGCTTCAGAGAACGGCTTCTTTTCCTGGGGTCAATCCCCGCCCGGAAAAGCGCTTCATCCGCGTAGATATTGCCGACTCCCGCCAGCAGCTTCTGGTTCAGGAGCAGGCTTTTAATGCGGGCCTGCCGCTTTGAAAACCGTTTTAAAAAATCAGCCTCTCCAATTTCAAAAGGCTCAGGGCCAAGCAGCCTGACGCCCGGCCACGTGGCCGGATCGCCCGAAACCAGCGCGATACCGCCGAACCTGCGGATATCACGATAGGCCAGCTTTTTTTCCGTTCCGCGAAACGCAAAAACCGCGTGAACATGCTTTTCTTTGTCTCCGGGTCTAAAATCCCAGAGAAGCTGGCCCGTCATGCCCAGATGGACGTAAAACGAGGCCGCGGGTTCGATCCTGAAGATCAAAAACTTTCCGCGCCTCTCAACCGCCCTGATTTTTTTTCCAAAGAACTTTTCCAGATCTCCGGTTTTTCCCGACTTCAAAATTGAAGGCGTCCGAAGATCAACCGCCGCGATTTCAAGTCCCGGCAGGAATTTCCGAAGCTGACAGGCAATGTTTTCAACTTCAGGAAGTTCAGGCATGGAATATATCGCCTCTGCGGGGGTTTGTCAATTAAGTCCATGTAATCTCCGTGAAAATTCCCCGGGCTGAAAGCCCCGGTAAATCACGGAAAACAGCTGCTGAGTTTAAACAGGAAGGAGTTCGCTGGCTTCTTCTGCGGTCCGATAATGACGGATGGTTTTTTCTCCGCGCTTCCAGACATAAAAAATGGCGGTCCCATTGCGCTCAGCCGGAAAATCAACCCATCCTCCGCGTGAAATTTTCCGCAGAAAACAGCCCAAAGAACGGATTTCGCCGATTTCTCCGGAAAGTTCCTCAATCATTTCATCCAGAAACTGGGCGCGCTCTTCAGGAAAAAGATGTTCGTCCCTGCGGCCGGAAGCCTGCCGGAGAAGGTCTTCCATTAAAAGCTCATCATGAAGCTTTTCGTGGTTCCTGCGCTTCTTTTCCATGCGCGCGAGAATGTCTTCAAGCCGGGGCAAAAGCTGGTTCGCTTCTTCGAGAGTAAAAAAACGCATACGCGTCTCCTTTAAATCCATTCTAGTTCCCGAAACGTTCCGGGACGTGCTCTGCGGCCACCGCCGGGATCAGCCCGCCGCCCTTGGCGACATTGATCATGCTCTCGTCGCTCAGCCGGACGAAGCTGCCGGAGTATTTACCGCCGCAGACAAGCATATTAAAATTATACTTTTTATACGCAAAATCAAGCTTTTGATTGACCACCGAAGGCACGGTCATGATCGGAATATTGACGAACTCCTGGACCACCCAATCCCCCTTCAGGGCCTTGTCGATGACCGCATTCCAGTCATAATCCGGGGTCTCCCGGCCAATGGTCACGTCCCTGCCGCCAAAAGCCGCCGCGGGCTTCAGCACAAGGGTGTCTTTCTCGTCTTTCAGGAAATCGATCAGGTAGATTTTCTTGCGGCCGTAAAAATCCTCGGCATCCGCCATGCGCCGGGTCCAGGGAATATGGTCACGCTTGATCTTGTTTTCATTTTCCGTGAAAAAATGATCGTATTCGGGATTGGTCAGGATGGAAAGAACGGCCTTGCTGCTGGCAAGCCGGGAACGCAGCGGATTGACCATGCAGACCGCGCGGTCACGGTAAGCCTTGATCATGTCATCCACCTCATCCAGCCGTTCGAGAAGCTCATCAAAAATGACCCTGCGGTAAAGAAGATCGACGCGGAAATTCTTGTGGTAGAGCTTACCGCCCTTGTACTTCAATTCACGCGGATCCGCGATCGTGGTCTTGTACCCTTTGGACTCGAAGAATGCCTTGAGATACTCATATTCCGCCGTGGTCTTGACATGCTTCCAGTCCACAATCGCGATCTGGGGATTTTCAAACCCCCCGAACTCCTCATACGCTGACAGAAGCGCGTTCAAAATGCTTTGTACGCGCGATTGAAAACCAAACTGGTATTCCTTGAAAAAACCCTGCAGCGAATCTTCCGTCAGCAGGACTTCTTCAAGCTGGTCGGTGTAAGCGGTCCCTGCGGGAGAATCTGTGTTGAACTCAATCAGCTTCAGGCTTTCCCCTTCGAGCAGGGCGTCAAAACGCGCAAACACTACGGTCTGGGAATAGCCCGGATCAATCTTGATCAGTTCCGCGGCTTCCGGGCTGATATGAAAGACATGGGAAAGATGCGCTTCTTCAAAGTAAAAGCGGACCACATTGTTGAGGATCTGTGAAAGCGTAGAAGTCACCCGCTTGATCAGGTGTTCCTGCTTGGGATTCAGGAAGAACGGTTTGTAAAACGTCGGGATGGTAAAACGGCCGTAGCGGAAACAGGTTTTCTGGAGACGCTCCGGGAACCGGGCAATAGCTGCTAGGGTCTCCGCTTCGTGGGCCTTGAGGTATTCATCAAACTCGTGATCGAGATTTTTGTGCATTCTTTTTTCCCAGGACCTGCTCCATGGTTTCTCCAAGGAGGGCCGGGCTTGGGGCAATCGTGACCCCCGCCTGTTTCAGGCGCTTGATTTTATCTTCGGCCTTGCCGGAACCGCCGGAAATGATGGCTCCCGCGTGCCCCATGCGTTTTCCCGGAGGCGCGGTACCGCCGGCAATAAAAGCAACTACGGGCTTTGTCATATTTTTTTCAATAAAGGCGGCCGCGTCTTCTTCAGCGGAGCCTCCAATTTCACCGATCATGATAACAGCCTCGGTGTCAGGATCTTTTTCAAACCAGCCCAGAACATCCACGAAATTGGTCCCCACAATGGCGTCGCCGCCGATACCGATACAGGTGGACTGGCCGATGCCGCGCGTGGAAAGCTGCCAGACCGCTTCATAGGTCAAGGTGCCGCTGCGGGAAACAACGCCGATCTTGCCTTTCTTATGAATGTAGCCAGGCATGATGCCGATCTTGCATTCATCCGGAGTAATAACGCCGGGGCAATTCGGACCGATCAGAACAATTTTCTTTTCAGCCAGCCATGGCTTGAGGCGGGCCATATCCAGAGCGGGAACGCCTTCTGTAATGCACACGATAAGTTTAATGCCGGCTTCACCGGCTTCGCGGATGGCCGCAATAGAAAAAGACGCGGGAACATAAATCACGGAGGCGTTTGCGCCCGTGGCCGCGACCGCTTCTTTCACGGTGTTAAAAACCGGAATGCCGTGAACTTCCTGCCCGCCCTTTTTAGGCGTCACACCCGCAACAACTTTGGTGCCGTATTCCAGCATCTTCTGCGCGTGAAAAGAACCGTGCGTGCCGGTAATGCCCTGCACCACGACTTTTGTGTCTTTGTTGACCAGAATACTCATAGCGCGGCCACCACTTTTTCCGCGGCATCTGAAAAGTCCGCGGCGGAAATAATATTCAGACCCGAATTTTTAAGGATTTCCTTGCCCTCTTTAACGTTAGTGCCTTCAAGACGCACAACCAGGGGAACTTTT
Source organism: uncultured bacterium (assembly GCA_964541285.1). Lineage (GTDB taxonomy): Bacteria > Omnitrophota > Omnitrophia > Omnitrophales > Aquincolibacteriaceae > CAYLPP01. The sequence goes on from CAZIQJ010000018.1 coordinate 18,269, forward strand.
ACGCCAACTTCCTGAATGGCGGCCAGAACACCCTCCGCCACCACGTCACAGCGCATGATGCCGCCAAAAATATTGACCAGGATGGCTTTAACATGCGGATCGCGAAGAATGATTTTAAAAGCCGCCGCGACCTTGTCCTTGCCGGCGCCGCCGCCCACGTCCAGGAAATTGGCCGGGTTTCCGCCCGCGTACTTGATAATGTCCATGGTAGCCATGGCCAGCCCGGCACCGTTGACGATACAGCCAATGCTGCCGTCCAGGCCCACGTAGCTGAGATCATATTTTTTAGCTTCAACTTCACGGGGGTCTTCCTGCGCGGGATCACGCAGCGCCGCAATGTCCGCGTGGCGGTAAAGCGCGTTGTCGTCAAAATTGATTTTAGCGTCAATGGCAATGACCTTACCGGATTCGACAATGGCCAGCGGATTGATCTCAACCAGCGAGGCATCAAGCTCAATGAAAAGCTTTGAAAGCGCTGTAAACGTATGCGCAAAAGTCTTTTCCTGGTCCGGCGTCAGGTTAAGCCTGGAAGCCAGCTGAGCGGCGCGGGACGGCTCAAGCCCGGTATCGGGCGAAAAGTGCTCGCGCAGGATTTTTTCCGGATGCTTGCGCGCGACTTCTTCAATGTCCATGCCGCCGGCTTCAGAAATAATCAGGCAGGGCTTGAAAACAGAGCGGTCCAGCACCACGCTGGCATAATATTCTTTTTTAATGGGAGATGTCTGCTCGATCAGAATGCTGTCAACAGGCTTGCCTTCAGGGCCGGTCTGCGGAGTGACCAGCTGCATGCCGAATATTTTTTTTGAGGCGTCGCGCGCGTCTTCCGGAGTCAGGACAATCTTGATGCCCCCGCCCTTGCCGCGTCCTCCGGCGTGAACCTGGGCCTTGACCGCGATCTGAAAACCGGGCTTGACGTATTTTTTAGCGGCTTCGAAAACTTCTTCGGGAGTCCTTGTAAGCTGGGCTTCGTTGATGGGAATCTGGTAACGCTTGAAGATTTCCTTGGCCTGGTATTCGTGGACGTTCATTTGCGCTTATCGACCGGCACATAATGCTGATCCACAGGGCCGGTGTATTCCGCGGCCGGGCGGATCAAACGGTTATCGGAGCGCTGTTCAAGCACATGGGCGGTCCATCCTGCCATACGGCTGGAAGCAAACACCGTTGTGAAGAAATCCACGGGGAAACCCAGAACATAAAGGACAGAGGCTGAAAAGAAATCCACGTTGCAGGGAATCTGCTTTTCTTCGAGCATGACTTTTTCGACCTTATTGGAAATTTCCATCCAGCGGAACTCTTTGACCCTTTCGCAAAGCTTCCGGGCAATGCCGCGGAACACGGTGGCGCGGGGGTCTTCCTTCTTGTAGATACGGTGGCCAAAGCCCATGACTTTCTTTTTCTGGGCCAGAAGGTTCCGGACATACGCCTCAGCCTTGGCGGGGTCACCGATCTCAAGAATCATTTCCATGGCGTGCTGGTTGGCTGAACCGTGAAGGTTGCCTTTAAGCGTGCCG
>CAZIQJ010000019.1:0-19591 GCA_964541285.1 uncultured bacterium
CTTCTTCAGAATAAGCGCCGCGCTTTCCTTTTTCTGGAGTTTTTCCCGGCCTTTTTTGACCGGAAGCCGGTCCAAGGTTTTTTCCGCGAACGCGCGGCAGTTTTTTTGTACCGGGCAAACGCCGCATTTTGGATTCTGCGGAAGGCAGACGGTCGCTCCCAGCTCCATCATGGCCTGGTTGAAATCTCCGGGGTTCAGGGCGGGCACAACCTCTTCTGAGATTTTCCAGAATTTTTTGAGTGAAGCGGGCTTTGAGATGTCGTCAGTGATATTGAAAATCCGCGATAAAATGCGGATGACGTTGCCGTCCACAATGGGCGCAGGGATTTCAAAGGCAATGCTGGCAATGGCGCCTGCGGTGTAGCGGCCGATGCCGGAAAGTTTTAAAAGCGCGGCCGGGTCACAAGGAAGTACGCCGCCGTGGTTTTCCATGACTTCGCGCGCGGCCTTGTGCAGCATGCGCGCCCGGCGGTAATAGCCCAGGCCGGCCCAGTATTTCATGACCTCTCCCTCGGGCGCTTTGGCAAGCGAAGCCGCATCCGGAAAGCGTTTCAGCCATTTTTCGTAATAAGGGATCACGGTCTGGACCTGGGTCTGCTGGAGCATGATTTCCGAGACCCATATTTTGTAAGGGTCCCGGGTGCGCCGCCAGGGCAGGTCACGGGCATTTTTTTTGTACCAGGCCAGCAGGTCTTTATGCAAAGGGGTGGAGGACAAAGGCATGGGCGTATGATATAGAAACAAGAGGGCGGAAACAAGCCGCTCAGGATATAATGCGTCTTTCGCGGCGGCATTCAGGCCCGAGCGGTTAAATTTACGGAAAGGCGTCTCTTGAAGCCATCAAAAGAAACAGGCGGCACATTGCCCGGTAAACTGCTGATCATGGCGGTTTCTGTCTGTGTTTGTCTTCTGGCCGCGGAATTTTTCATGCGGCGCGTCATTCAGGTCGGTTCTTTCCGCTATGAAAGCAGCAACGGAAAATCCTGGAATCAGGCCGATCCTGACAGGATTTACGCTTTGACGCCCTCGTTCCGGGGCCTGCTGAAAGCGCCCGAATTCACCCATGCTGTTGAAATCAATGAGCGGGGGTTGAGAGGGCCTTTGTATTCCGAAATCAAACCTGAAAACACGCGAAGGGTTTTTGTCGCGGGAGACTCGTTTGTTTTTGGCGTGGGCGTTGATGAGCAGGATTCTATCCCCGGAAGGCTGCGCCATTATTTGAACCTGGACGGAAAGGCCGAGGTCTGGAACCTCGGCGTGCCGGGATATTCGCCGCCCCAGTACCTTCTGACCCTGAGAAAATTTCTCTTCCTGAAACCTGATGCGGTTATCTTCTGTGTTTATGCCGACAGCATCCCTTCCGGCGCCAATGATCTTTCCGGCGCGGTTGATTTTGAAAAAGAACAGGGCTTAAACGCAGCAAATGCCGGAAGCTTCCGGCCGGGCAGCGCGGCAGCGCGCAAACCTTCATTTTCTGTTTACGCGAAAAAATGGCTGCTTCGGAATTCCGCGCTTTATACTTTCATGATCTCGCGATTTGGGCCGGCGCTGCGCGCGACGCACCATCAGCGAGGCCTGACGATGCAGGAGCGGGAAATTTTTGAAAAAGGCATGCAGATTTTAAACTCCAATTTTTCGGAATTAAAAAATCTGGGCGCACAAAACGGTTTTAAGGTCATTGTGGCGTATATTGCCTCGCGCCCGGACCTCGACAACCGCCATGACGCCTGGGGCCAGCGCCTTTCCACCGTTGCCCGGGAAAATGGTTTTGAGTTTGTAGACGGGTACACCCTTTTTGCCTCTCAGTCCGGGCTTTCCGGCCTTTACTATCCTTTGGATGGACACCTCAAGGCCCGGGGGTATGATCTCCTCGCCCGGGAACTGGCTAAGAAATTGTAATTTTTGCACAGGCTCTTTTTCGCAGGCTGGAAAGCCCAGAAAGAGGCTTAAACCGTTTCTGTTTTTGAGGTATAATCCCGGGTCATGAAAGCTTATCTCGATTTACTCAAACATATTCTGGAAAAAGGCGCGGGCAAAAGCGACCGCACCGGCACCGGCACCATCAGCACCTTTGGTTACCAGATGCGTTTTGACCTTGCCCAGGGGTTTCCTCTTCTGACCACCAAGAAAGTCCACACCAAGTCCATCATTTATGAATTGCTGTGGTTTTTGAAGGGCGAGACCAACATTAAATACCTGAAGGACAACGGCGTTTCCATCTGGGACGAATGGGCGGATGCCAATGGCGACCTGGGGCCGGTTTACGGCAAGCAATGGCGTTCCTGGGCCGGACCCGGCGGCAAAGTGGTGGACCAGATTTCGCAGGCCGTGGAAACGCTGAAAAAAAACCCGGACAGCCGCCGCATCATTGTCTCGGCCTGGAACCCGGCGGAAATCGACAAAATGAAACTCGCGCCCTGCCACTGCCTGTTTCAGTTCTACGTCAGTGAAGGCCGGCTTTCCTGCCAGCTTTACCAGCGCAGCGCGGACGTTTTTCTTGGCGTGCCTTTTAATATCGCTTCCTATGCTTTGTTGACGCTGATGATGGCGCAGGTCACGGGCCTGAAGCCCGGCGAATTTGTGCATACTTTTGGCGATGTGCATATTTATCTGAACCATATGGAGCAGGTCAAGCTTCAGCTCTCCCGCGAGCCCCGCGCTTTGCCGCAGATGAAGATCAACCCCGCGGTCAAAAATATTTTTGATTTCAAATACGAAGACTTTGAGCTTTTGAATTACGACCCGCACCCCGCCATCAAGGCTCCCGTGGCGGTATGAAGCTGTACCACGTTGTTGCCGCGGCCGGCAGCAAAAGAGTCATTGGCAAGGATAACAAGCTTCCCTGGCATTTCCCCGAAGACCTGAAATTTTTCAAGCGGCTCACCACCGGCAGCACCGTCATTATGGGCCGTAAGACTTTTCAAAGTCTTCCCAAAGCGCCTTTACCTAATCGTGAAAACTTTGTTTTGAGTAGATCTATATGGAAAAAGCAGGACGGAAAGGGAGATGTCGATTTTCAGGGAGTGCGATTTTTTGCATCTCTTGAGGAAGCAGCAGCTCAAGTTAACACCGAAAAGGCTTTTATCATCGGCGGCGCCGAGCTCTACCGTGAGACCATCAGGAGTGTGGACGGTATTTACCTGACCCGCATTGACGCGGAATATGAGGGCGACGCCTTTTACCCGGAAATTCCTTCCGATCTTTTTGATGAGGTCAGCATCGAAGAGCTGCGCCGTGAAAACCCGAAAATAGAAATCGTGTTTTACGAAAAGAAGGAGAGCGCGCAGTGAAAGACTCTTCGCTTTACCTCAGGCAAATTGAAGCCGGGCCCATGGAAAATTTTATTTATCTCATTGGCGACAGGAATACAAAAGAGTGTGTCATGGTGGACCCGGCCTGGGAAGTGGACAGGATTTTGAAAATCGCGGCCGAAGACGGCATGACCGTGACCGGAGGGCTGGCCACGCATTACCATTATGACCACACCAACGGCATTGAAGAGCTTCTTTCACGGATCAAGGGGAAGGTGTATATCCATAAAGACGACGTGCCTTACCTGAAAAACGTCAAAAGCGAGCTGGTGAAGGTGGATTCGGGCGCGAAGCTGAAGGTGGGTGATATTGAAATCACGTTTATCCATACGCCCGGCCACACTCCGGGTTCCCAGTGTTTTCTGGTCCAGGAACCAGCCGGTCTGCCGGCAGGCAGGCTGGTCTCAGGAGACACCCTGTTTATCAATGCCTGCGGCCGTACCGACCTGCCCGGAGGCAACGCCGAACAGCTCTATGAGAGCCTGCAGCGCCTTGGCAAGCTGGATGACGGCACCATCCTGCTTCCTGGCCACAATTACGAGGCTGTACCCACCTCCACCATCGGGCGGGAGAAGAAATTCAACCCCTATTACCAGGAAGGCTCCATGCGGGACTTCCTGACCCGGCGTATGGGGCTTTAAACCCTTTTAAAACCCATAAAATTTTTGGCAATCCCGCCCGGGATTTGCTATACTGTGCCTCCGTAAATCCCTCTACGATTTAAATCCTTTGCTTTACGGAATTTACGGTAGATCAGATATTCCGGGTCACTCCCGGAAGAGGTAAGTTTTTTTAAAATGGGCGAAGCGGACAGTTATTACCGGACCGAAGCCGAGCGTGTTTTTCAGGAAGCCTACCAGAAACAAATGGAAGGCCGTTTGGAAGATGCTATTCAGCTTTATCTGAAGTCCCTCGAGCTTTTTCCGACTGCCGAGGCCCACACGTTTCTGGGCTGGGCATTTAGTTTCAAGGGCCGTTATGACGACGCCATCAGCGAATGCCGCAAGGCGATCGACATCGACCCGGAGTTTGGAAATCCCTACAACGATATCGGGGCTTACCTGATCGAAAAGGGAAAGTACGATGAGGCCATTCCGTGGCTGGAACGCGCTACGGCGGCCAAGCGTTACGACAGTTATTGTTTTCCGCATTACAATCTGGGCCGTGTCTGGGAACGAAAAGGGGACTGGATGAGGGCGCTTGAGTCTTACAACAGGGCGCTCAGCAGCAATCCCGGCTATACACTGGCTAAAAGCGCTGTGATGCGGCTTCAAAGCATGATGAATTGAGCTTATAAAAACGGATTCCCGCCAGTGCGGGAATAATCATAATGCACCTGCAAAATTATTTTGGAATTCTGGTAATGTTTGTCATGGCCGCGGGAGTGGCCGGTCTTTTTATTTTCCTCTCCCAGGCGCTTGGCCCCCGCAAGCCTAATGCCGCCAAGAACCAGCCCTTTGAGTGCGGTAAACTCCCCTTTGAGCTTCCCGGCGGCCGCCATGCCGTGAAGTTTTACATCGCAGGCATGCTCTTCGTCCTCTTCGATATTGAAATGATTTTCTTTTTCCCCTGGGCCGTGCTTTACCGCAGCCTCGGGCTTTTTGGTTTCATTGAAATGACAGTCTTTATTCTGATTCTGGGCCTTGGTTTTGCCTATGCCTGGAGAAAAGGAGCACTGGAGTGGAAATAACCCAGGCCGGCGGCGCTGAAACAGCTTTTACTTCAAAACTCGATGAAATGATCGGGTGGGCGCGCAAATTTTCTATCTTTCAATATCCTTTTGTTACAGCCTGCTGCGGCATGGAATACATGTCCACGGCCTGCTCTCACTACGATGTGGACCGTTTCGGCGCCGGCCTTCCGCGTTTTTCGCCCCGCCAGTCCGACGTGCTTTTCGTGGTCGGCACTATTTCTCACAAAATCGCTCCCGTCCTGAAGCAGATCTACGACCAGATGGCCGACCCCAAGTGGGTCGTGGCTTTCGGCGTCTGCACCTGCACAGGCGGTTTTTATGACAATTATTCAACCGTGCAGGGGATCGACACCATTATTCCGGTGGACGTTTACATCCCCGGCTGCCCTCCGCGTCCTGAAAACGTGCTGGATGGTTTGATCAAGCTGCAGGAAAAAATCCAGAACCAGAAACAGGAACTCTGATGCCCGGCCTTCACGAAAAACTCAAAACCCTGTTTCCTGACGATGTTACGGAGATTCACGCCCAGCACGGCGATGAAACCGCTTTTATCAAGCGTGACTCGCTTTTGAAGGTCGCGAAATTTCTTAAAGACGACAAGGGTTTTGATTTCAACGTTCTCATGGACCTGACCGCGGTCGACGGCCTGTGGATGAAATGGAACCCCCGTTTTGAAATGGTTTACCATTTTTATTCCATCAAGCTGAACCACCGGCTCAGGATCAAGATCCGGCTGGATGAAAAAGACGCGCAGGTGCCCACGCTTTCAAACATCTGGCCTATTGCCAACTGGTTTGAACGGGAAGCCTGGGACATGTTCGGCATCAAGTTTGAAGGCCATCCCAACCTGAAACGTATTTTGATGTATGAAGAATTCACCGGGCATCCGCTTCGCAAGGATTACCCGATCAACAGAAGGCAGCCCTTGATCGGGCCTAAAAAATAATGAGCTCTTTTACTCCCATCACCCCTCTTTTTGATCCCAAGACCGGCGAGCCGCGCAAGACACGCAAGGAATCCATGCTGCTCAATGTCGGGCCTTCCCATCCGGCCATGCACGGCATTGTGCGCCTGGTGACGGAGCTGGACGGCGAAATCGTGGTCAACTGCGATGTGGAGATCGGCTACCTTCACCGCGCCTTTGAAAAAGACGCTGAGCAGTCCGGTTACCTGCAGGTCATTCCCTATACTGACCGCCTGAATTACGTTTCCCCGCTGATCAATAACGTGGGCTACTGCATGGCGGTTGAAAAGCTTTTTGATCTGGATATCACGGAGCGTGCCAAGTACATCCGCGTTATCATGTGCGAAATTTCCCGCATTACCGACCATTTGACCTGTGTCGGCGCTTCGGCCATGGAACTGGGCGCGTTCACGGTTTTCCTTTATATGATCAAGGCCCGCGAATGGTTTTACGAACTTGTGGAAGCCGTGACCGGCGCGCGTCTGACCATTTCCTACGCGCGCGTGGGCGGGGTCAAGGGCGACCTTCCTCCGGACTTCAAGGAAAAGTGCATGCACCATATCCGCGAGACCCGCAAAGTTCTCAAGGAATGTGATGAGCTTTTGACCAAAAACAAGATTTTCGTGGACCGTGTGAAAGACATCGGCATTATTTCAAAAGAAGACGCGCTGGCTTACGGCATTACAGGCCCGTTCCTGCGTTCCACGGGCGTGGATTATGACGTGCGCCGTGCCACGCCTTACCTGGTTTACGACCGCTTTGATTTCGATATTCCCGTGGGCGAACACGGAGACAATTACGACCGTTACCTTTGCCGAATGGAAGAAATGGAACAGAGCATGCGCATCATTGAGCAGGCTTTCCAGCAGATTCCTGACGGCCACATCATGGTGGACACGGAAGGCAAAATCATGCCTGCCGCCGAATTCCGCGATGAAGGCAAAAAAGGAAAAATCGAAAATATTCAGGGCCGCTGCGCCAAGTTCGACCCCACGCTTGAAGGCGCACACGAGACCCAGTACCCTGAGCTGCAGACCGCGAACAAGCGGGTTATTCTGCCGGCCAAGGAAGATACTTACGGTAACATCGAAGGCTTGATGAACCATTTCAAGATGATCATGAACGGCCACGGCATCCGGCCGCCCAAGGGTGAGGCCTACATGCCGGTTGAAGGCGCGAACGGTGAGCTTGGTTTTTATGTGGTTTCTGACGGCACGGGCCGTCCGTACCGCGTGCGCGTGCGTCCGCCCTGCTTTGTCATCATGGCCGCGCTTCCTATTATGCTTAACGGCGGAACCATTGCCGACGTCGTGCCCACTTTCGGATCGGTCAATATGATCGGCGGAGAACTGGACAGATAACATGACTATGAAAAATTTCGTGACTCCTGAATTCAAGCTCAAGGCAGATCCCGTGGTCGCGCGCTATGAAACCAAACGCGCGTCCCTGCTTGAAATTCTTCATCTGACTCAGGAAATTTACGGCCATATTACTCTCGATGCCGAAAAGGAAATCGCTGAATATCTGGAAATCGCGGCCATTGATGTGCGCGAGGTCATGACCTTTTACACTCTTTACTATGACAAGCCGCGCGCCAAAACGCGTTTCAATGTCTGCCGCACGCTGGCCTGCGCGCTTACTGGCGGGGATGATATTCTCCGGCATCTTGAAGAAAAGCTTGGCATCAAGGCAGGTCATGAAACAAAAGACGGAAAGTTCGGTCTGAAAGCCGTGGAGTGCCTGGGTGCCTGCGAAATCGCGCCCATGCTTCAGGTCAATGACTCGGATTTTGTAGGCTGCCTGACGCGCCAGAAAGTGGATGAACTCTTAAAGCAGGCGCCGAAGTAGGATGGCGTTTGCCACCGGACGCGGCCTCGCAGCAGCGGTCGTGCTTGCGGCGTTTGCTCTGGCCGCGGCGCCGGCGCTGAGCGCGCAGGAAACCGTTGAAGCGGCTTTTGACGGCAGGACATGGAAGCTTGGTTCGCAGAATTACAACCAGGAAAAAAAAGCGACCATGAAAATGTTCGTGCCGGAAGACCAAACAGTTGAATCCTGGTATGAGCTGATGACGCTGCAGTTTTTTGAAGGACTGCAGGAAAAACTGACGATAGACCAGTTCCTGCAGAAAATGCAGGGCGGCCTCAAGGCGGCCTGTCCTTCGCTCAAGTGGAACACGATTTCACAGGAGCAGGGCGAGGCGGTTTATATGTGGAGTATTAAAGGCTGCCAGAGCCAGCCGGACCAGACTGAGATTACGAGGGTTGTTGCGGGCAGGGAAGGCATGCATATCTGGCATTATGCGGCCAAAGACCCTGACCTTGAGCTTGGAAAACAGAAGGAATGGGTCGACCGGCTGAACCAGTTCCGGTTGAAAAACTGATATGGAAAAACTGCTTTCAAAATATTTTGTGCCGGGCAAAACCTTCTCTCTTGAAGAATACCTTCAGGACGGAGGCTACACGGCCGCGCGCGAAATGTTCACAAAATTTGACTCCAAAGCCCTGATCGAAGAGGTCAAGAAATCCAATCTCCGGGGTCTTGGCGGCGCCGGCTTTCCCTGCGGCATGAAGTGGAGCTTTGTTCCCCAGAACACGGGCAAGCCCGTTTATCTGGCCGTAAACGCCGATGAAGGCGAACCCGGCACGTTCAAGGACAAATACATCATCCGCCATGTTCCGCATCTTCTCATTGAGGGCATTATTATTGCCTGTTATGCCAACAATATTCACAAGGCTTACATTTATCTGCGCGGCGAGTACGTCGAGCCTTATCAGAAGCTGATCAAGGCTGTTCAGGAAGCGTATGATAAAAACTTTTTAGGCAAAAAGATTTTCGGCAAAGATTTTGACCTGGATCTTGTGGTCCACCGCGGCGCCGGCGCTTACATCTGCGGCGAGGAAACCGGCCTGCTCGAATCCCTGGAAGGCAAAAAGGGAATGCCGCGCCTCAAGCCGCCTTTTCCGGCCGTGGTCGGTCTTTTTGGATGCCCCACAGTCATCAACAACGTGGAAACACTCTCTTATCTTCCTTTTATCCTTAACCGCGGCGCAGAATGGTTTGCCAAGCTTGGCTCCGAGAAAAACGGCGGTCTCAGGCTTTTCAGCGTTTCCGGCCACGTCAACAAGCCGGGCGTTTACGAGCTTCCGCTGGGCACAAGCCTGCGGGAAATGATTTACGAACACGCGGGCGGGATCCGCGGCGGCCGCAAGCTCAAGGCTGTGGTGCCGGGCGGTCTTTCAGCCGCGGTGCTGACTCCTGATGAAATTGACGTGGGTATGGATTTTGACCAGCTGCGCGCCAAGGGAACCATGGCGGGATCCGCGGGCGTCATGGTCATGGATGAAACCACGTGCATGGTCAAGGCCCTTGTGGTCACCATGCGTTTTTACGCTCATGAATCCTGCGGCCAGTGTTCGCCCTGCCGTGAAGGTACGGGCTGGGTTTATAAAATTCTGGACCGCATCGCGCGCGGCAACGGCAAGCAGGACGATGTGAAAAACCTGCTTGATATCTGTAATTTCATGGGCGGCACCACGATTTGCGCGCTGGCAGACGGCGCCGCCATGCCGCTGCGCAGTTATTTGACAAAATTCCGCGGCGAATTTGAGGAATACATCCGGAAAGGGGCCGAAGCGGCGAAAGAATACGCTTCCGCTTCGCACTGAGGAAAACTTATGCCCAAGCTGACGATTGACGGAAAAGAAATCGAAGTTCCGAAGGGAACCAAGGTCATTGAGGCCGCCAAGGACCTTAATATCGATATTCCTTATTATTGCTATCATCCCGGTCTTTCCATTGCCGGTAACTGCCGTATGTGCCTTGTGGAAGTTGAGAAGACTCCCAAGATGCAGATTGCCTGCCACACTGAATGTACGGAAGGCATGGTGGTCAAGACTGATACCCAGAAAGTTCTGGATACGCGCAAGCACGTTCTGGAGTTTTTGCTTGTGAACCATCCGCTTGACTGCCCGGTCTGCGATCAGGCGGGTGAGTGCTGGCTGCAGGACTATTATCTTAATTACGGCGCTTATGAGAGCCGTGTCAGTGAAGACAAACTCAAGAAACCCAAGGCGGTTCCGGTCGGGCCCAATGTCATGCTGGATGCTGAACGCTGCATCCTGTGCTCGCGCTGCGTACGCTTCACGGATGAAATTTCCAAGACTTCCGAGCTGGGCATCGTCAACCGCGGAGACCACGCCGAGATCCAGGTTTTCCCGGGCAAGGAACTCAACAACCCTTATTCGAGCAATGTCGTGGACATCTGCCCTGTCGGCGCGCTGACGGACCGCGATTTCCGTTTCAAGCTGCGTGTCTGGTATCTGGAATCCGGAGATTCGGTCTGTAACGGCTGTTCGCGCGGATGCAGCATTCAGATGCAGTACCGCAACAGCCGTCCGCACCACGCGCGCGGGGAGCGGGTCATGCGTCTGAAGCCGCGTTTCAATGAAGCGGTCAATAAATGGTGGATGTGTGACGAGGGCCGCTACGGTTATAAATTTATCGATCAGAACCGCATTGAGGCTCCTGCCATCCGGGGCAAGTCTTACAATGAAGTCTCCTGGAATGAAATTCTGGATGAGGCTGCCAGGAAAATTCAGGGCGCAAACGGGAAAGTCGGTATTTTTGTCTCTCCGCAGCTTTCAAACGAGGAGATTTTCCTGGTCCGCAAACTTTTCTCGGAAAACCTGAAATTCAAAAACCTTTTCCTTGTGAAGGGCAAACAGGACGGATTTCAGGACGATTTCCTGATCCGCGCGGACAAAAACCCCAATTCCAAAGGCGCGGAATTTCTGGGTTTTAAATATGACGATGCTTCGCTGATGCAGTTTTTGAATAAATGCTCCCAGGGCGAAATTGAAGGCGTCATTGTTTTTGGCCAGGATCTCCTGGACAAACAGGCGCCGCACCTGGACCAGAAAGCGCTTGAGAAGCTGAAGTGGAGCATTTTTGTCGGCTCCAACCATAATCTGATGTCAGAATATTCCACGATGGTTCTGCCTTCGGCGACTTACGCGGAAAAAGAGGGGACCTTCACTAACTTTGAAGGACGCATCCAGAAATTTGATCAGGTGCTCCAGCCTTTGAAGGAATCCCAGCCGGAATGGCGGATTCTCAAGGACCTGGCCCTGAAAATGGGCATTCATTTCCATTATGACCGGGCCGAAGAGATTTTTAATGAGGCGGCGCTGACCGTGGACGCTTTCAAGGGCCTGACCTACGAAGCCCTGAAACCTGTGAAGGCCAACATCCGGAATTTTTCCGAACCCATGATCCCGAAACTTACCCAGGACTCTTCCCTGATTTTTCATCAGTTCCGGGAAGAAAAGAAACTGGCTGAACAGGCGCAGCAGCCTTCAGCCCCCGCGCCCCAGCAGCCGGTGAAGGCCTGATATGATCGCAACCGTCATTATGGCCGGTCTGGTTCTTTTCATGGCCATCAATTTTGCCGCGCTTCACACCTGGATTGAGCGTAAGCAAAGCGCGGTCATGCAGGACCGTATTGGCGCAAACCGCGCTTACATCATTTTGCCGTGGAAATGGGCCGCGCCTATTAACTGGCTGCTGATGCCGGTCAACAAGCTGGGTCTTTTTCACCCCATCGCTGACGCCATCAAGATGTTCACCAAGGAAGACTACATTCCGCCTTACGGCGATAAATTCCTTCATACGCTGGCGCCTTTTCTTTCCCTGATGTTCGCAGTCGTGGGTTTTGCCGCGATTCCGTTCGGCGATGTGCTGCACATTGGCGGTCATATCATCAACCTGCAGGTGGCGCATATTAACGCGGCGCTTCTTTATGTTTTTGCCATGATGTCCATGGGCGTTTACGGCGTGGTGCTGGCTGGTTTTGCTTCCAACAGCAATTACGCCTTTCTGGGCGGCATGCGCGCGGCCAGCCAGATGCTGGCTTATGAAATTACCATGGGCGCGACCATCCTTGGCATTGTCATGATTTTTGGAACTCTGGACCTGCAGGAAATTGTCCGCGGCCAGGGCCATTTGATTTTTGGCTGGATCCCGGCCTGGGGTATTTTGCTTCAGCCCATCGGATTTTTGATGTTTCTTGCCGCGGGCCTTGCTGAAACCAAACGCATTCCCTATGACATGCCTGAAGGCGAGTCTGAAATCGTGGGTTATTTTACCGAGTACAGCGGCATGAAATTCGGCATGTTCTTTTTCACAGACTTTCTCGAAACCATTATGATCGCCTGCCTTGCGACCACGCTTTTCCTGGGCGGCTGGCAGGTCCCGTTTTTGATGCGTGACGGCTTTCATTTTCCGTGGGGCGCGGTGGTTCCCGTGGTCAACGGCGTTATAGTTTTTCTTCAGATCAGCGCGTTTACTTTAAAGGTCCTGTTTTTCGCGTGGCTTTTCATGACCATCCGCTGGACCCTTCCGCGTTTCCGTTACGACCAGCTGATGGAACTTGGCTGGAAGCGTATTTTTCCGATCTCCCTGGTCAATATCCTTATCACGGCCCTGGCCCTTCTCTTTATCAAGCCCTGATTTCAGGCAATAAAAAAGGCCCTGCTTTTAAAGCAGGGCCTTTTTTATTTTCCGGTCTTTTACTTCGAAACAGCCAGACTGCAAACTTCCTTGAAACGCGCTCCCGCTGTTTTCCAGCAGACAGCGTTGAAGAACGCCTCGATATAATCCGCGCGTTTCAGGCCGTAATCCACCATGAAGGCGTGTTCGAAAACGTCCATGATCAGGATAGGCGCAGCGCCCGCCAGATGACCCAGATCATGTTCATTCACCCAGGCATTAAACAGCTTGTCCGCGGTTTTATCGTAGTACAGGACCGCCCAGCCAATACCGCGGATGGCGCCCGTGGCCTTGAAGTCCTTTGCCCATTCGTCAAAAGAGCCGAAATCAGCCGTGATTTTTTTACCCAGGCTGGAATCCGGGGAGAAAGGTATGGCCTCGCGGGTCATGTTGTCGAAGTACAGCTCATGAAGACGCATGCCGGACCATTCCCAGCCAAAGCGGCGTTTTAATTCCGCGTACTGAGGGGTCCCTTTTTCGGTTTTTGAAAGCAGGTCCACGGCCTTGTTGGTGTTTGTCACATAGCCCTGATACAGGGTGAAGTGGTTTTTTAAAAGCGTGTCTGAAAACCCTTTGGTTCCAAGCAGGCGGTCATAATTTTTGGCTTCGTATGTCATTTTATTCTCCGTGGGGATGAAAAAAAAAGGCCCTGCCAAAGGCAGGGCCTTTTAATGTTTATGGGTTAGATCTTACCGACCAGATCAAGGCCCGGCTTGAGTGTCTTGCTTCCGGGTTTCCAGCTGGCAGGGCAAACCTCGCCTTTGTTTTCACGAACGAACTTCGCGGCCTGCACCTTGCGCAGGATCTCGCCGCTGCTGCGGCCGATGGAGTTGTCGTGGATATCGGCGGACTTCAGGACGCCGTCCGGATCGATGATGAACGTTCCGCGGAGCGAAAGGCCCGCTTCATCGATATACGTTCCGAATTCGCGGCAAAGGTTGCCGGTCGGGTCCGCAGCCATGGGATACGTGATTTTCTTGATGGCCGGGGAAACGTCGTGCCACGCCTTGTGGGTGTAGACGGTGTCCGTGCTGACACTGATGACTTCCGCGCCGGATTTCTGAAATTCGGCGTAATAGTTGGCGGCTTCTTCAAGCTCCGTGGGGCAGATGAAAGTGAAATCTGCCGGGTAGAAGATGAGGACGACCCACTTGCCTTTGAGATCTGAAAGCTTGATTTTCTTGATATCGTTATTCTGGAAAACAGAAACTTCAAAATCCTGGACCTTTTGACCGACTTTTGCCATTTTGAATCTCCCTTCCTTTTAGCTTTAAGGAAGGGCTATTTTAGTCCCTAAGGGGAGTTCTGTCCAGCAGGAGCTGGCCCAAAGAAGGCATTGAAAATCAGGCCGGGGAAGGGTATATTAGGCCTTCTTTCAAGGACTCAAATGCCTATTAAAACCAGGGTTATTAAAAGACCCAAACTCAATATCTGGCAGGAGATGTACTTCCCCGAGGTTTTCCGGGGGGTATGGATCACGGCCGCCCATTTCTGGAAAAACCTGTTTTTCCATTTCATGCACTCCATCGGCCTGTTTAAAGCCGTGCGCGCCGCTGTGACGATCATGTATCCGGAAGAAAAGCGCACGCATTCCACCCGTCTCCGCACCCGTCACCGTTTGACCAAGCGCGAGGACGGTTCTCCGCGCTGCGTGGCGTGCATGATGTGCGAAACTGTTTGTCCGGCCAGCTGTATTTACATTGTGGCTGAAGAGCATCCGGACCCGCGCATTGAAAAACGGCCGGCCAGTTTTGACATTGATCTGGGCAAATGCGTTTACTGCGGTTTTTGCGTGGAAGCCTGCCCTGAAGATGCCATCCGCATGGACACGCAGATCCTGGACATCGCGGCCTTCAGCCGTGATGCCATGAAGCTCGATATGAAAGAGCTTCTGAACCCCAATCCTGACTACGCGAGAATCCTTTCCGCTAAAAAGTAATCTGCGCTATTTTGGACAATAAAAAAGCCCCGGAGAAATCCGGGGCTTTTTTATTTCAGGAGCAGACGGTTTAAACTGTCTTGCCGACTTTTCCGGAAAACTTGATGAAGTGCCAGATGGCAGCGACGCCAAGGAGCACGCACACAAGCGCTGTCACCGGGTTGATGGCGCCGTAGTGAGACGGAGCAAGCATTCCGAACAGCATGGGGCCTGAAAGGTAAGTATTGGTGCGGGAGAAAAACAGGGCTTTTTTACGCGCTGCCGCAAGCTGGTCTCCGGCGAATTTCCCGGAAAGAATGGCTTTCTGGGTCGGCCAGATAATGAACCAGACATTGAACCACATGATGGTCCCAAGCGTCATGCCAAGCAGGATCCAGATGGCGCGTGAAGTCAGACCGCCTTCGGGCGTTGAAAAAACCGAGCTGGGGCCAAAGCCTTCACCGGGGGTGTACATGTAAATCATGGTGAACAGGGCCAGGCCGGCAAGAAAGGTCAGCATGGCTCCCCAGCGGAACCACCAAAGGGCGCGCGGCTGAAGCTGCGGGTTGACCGCTTTTTTGGCTGCGTCATCCAGAGCGCCTTGAAGGGGAACGTTCACGAAGTTGAAGAAATAAAGATGTCCGATCCAGATAATACCCGCCAGCACGTGCAGCCACCGGAGGAGCAGGTGGAGATTGCTGTAAAGGTCCGAGAGGGCCATAGGTTCTCCTTATAGAGTGCCGATTGAAAACAGGCATTCTTCTGATTCAAGTCAAGTTGTTGGGAAGACGTTTTATTATAGCGGTTTTGATCATTTTGACTATTAAAATCCAAAAGCCGTTTTCCTTCGTAAGTAACAATAGGACTGGAAGTTAAGTCGGTCTTTTGTTAAGTTGAGTCCGAATCACCCTAAAAGAGGAGTTTTTCATGAAATCCCGTTTCCGTAAAACCGCAGCAATCCTTTTTCTTATTACTTTTGCTTTCCAGAGTTTTTTGACCGCCAATACGGAAGCAGACAAGGGCGGGCTTTCCTGGCAGTCCTGGCAGCAGGACCTTTTTACAAAGGCCAAGGCTGAAAACAAGTTTGTACTTCTGGACCTTGAAGCTGTCTGGTGCCACTGGTGCCATGTCATGGCTGAGACCACGTATCAGGACGGCAAGGTCGTGGAACTGATCAATTCCAAATATATTCCGGTTCGCGTGGATCAGGACGCCAATCCCGACCTGTCCATCCGCTATGAAGAGTACGGCTGGCCTGCGACTGTTATTTTCGGTCCTGACGGCCACGAAATCGTGAAGCGCCGCGGCTATATTTCTCCGGAAGTCATGGCTTCGCTTCTCCAGGCCGTGATCGATGATCCTACGCCGGGCCCTTCTGTTCTTCCTGAGAATGAAATCGCACCCGCGGAAAACGCTTTTCTGAACGAAGAGCAGAAAAAAGCGGTTTTTGACGAGCATTTCGGTTTTTATGATAAGGAAAACGGCGGCTGGGGAGATGTCCACAAGCTGATTGATGAAGGCCATATGGAACAGGCGCTTCTCAAAGCGGCCGCAGGGGACAAGCAGGAAACTGACATGGCGCGCAAGACTCTGGACAATGCTTTGAACCTGCTGGATCCGGTCTGGGGCGGTTTTTACCAGTACTCAGACCAGAAAGACTGGAAGTCTCCGCATTTTGAAAAAATCATGAGCATTCAGACTTCCTACATCAGGCTTTACACGCTGGCGTACGCTATTTTCAAGGAGCCCGGATATCTGGAAGCCGCAAAAGCCGCGGATCTTTACCTGAAAAATTTCTGGACGGACAAGGACGGAGCTTTTTACACCAGCCAGGACGCGGACGTCAGCCCGCTGATTCCCGGAAAAACCTATTTTCCTTTGCCGGACAAGGACCGCCGCCAGCTTGGCATGCCGCGCATTGACACGCATATTTACGCGCGTGAAAATGGCTGGGCCATTTCCGCCCTGACTTATCTTTATAATGTTACGGGTGATGCGGATGTTCTGGCCCGCGCGCTCAAGGCCGCCCGATGGATTATGGCCAATCGCCGTCTGCCTGAAGGCGGTTTCAGCCATGATGAAAAGGACCGGGGCGGCCCGTTTCTGGGGGACAGTCTGGCCATGGCCAGGGCCTTTTTGAGCCTTTACGCCTCCACGGCCGACCGGGCATGGCTTGAGGAAGCGAAGAAAACAGCCGATGATATGGATCGGACTTTCCGTGATTCCGGGGCCGGCTTTCTGGCCACGAAATCCGAAATTGCCTCAGCCGGGGTGTTGAGCAAGCCCGTCAGGCAGCTGGACGAAAATATTTATATGGCGAGGTTCGCGAACTTGCTTTTTTACTATACCGGAAATAAAAAATACAAAGATATGGGGGAGTGGGCCATGCGTTATCTGGCATCTCCGGGGATGTTCAAGAACCGCCGTTTTCTTGCCGGTATTCTGGTAGCGGACCATGAGCTGGCAACTGAACCGGACCACATAACCATTCTGGGCAAAAAGAACGACCCCACGGCCAGGGACCTGTATCTGGCGGCTCTGGCTTATCCCTCGCCTTACAAGCGTGTGGAATGGTGGGACCGCGCTGAAGGCCCGCTGCCCAATCCGGACGTGGAGTATCCGGAACTTCCGCGCGCCGCGGCTTTTGCCTGTGCCAATCAAATTTGTTCGCTTCCGTCATTTGACGCGGACCGCCTGATCAAACAGGTGGACCGGCTTAAAAACAAGAAAACAAAGGGCCTTACTCAATGATTAAAAAAATTCCTGGGATCAAAATAAAACCCGGATTCTGGTTCGGGCTTCTGGCAGTTTCGGCTGTTTTTTTAAACGGAACCGCGCGCGCCGAAGATATTATTGATCCGAGAATCGTCAACTCACAGAATGCGTTTGCCCTTAAAGCTTTTGGCAAACTTGTTTCCGAGGAACCCGCGGCCAACACCGCGTTCGCTCCGCTTTCAGCCGGGAGTCTGCTGAGAATGGCTTATCTTGCGGCCAATGGCGCGGCGCAGAATGAACTCGCGGCCATGCTGGAAATGCCGGGATTTTCTCTGGAAGAAATCCAGAACGGTTCCATGGCCCTGTGGACGCTTTCGCAAAAGCCGGACAAGGAAGTTGATTACGGCACGCATGCGCTTCTCTGGGGAAGCCGTATTCATTTTGACCTGGAGTACATGAGAAAGGTTTCGATTTACGGCGTCATTCCGTATTCTTTCGATTTTCAGGACCCCCGTGCTCCCAGTATGATTAACAACTGGTTCCAGGCCAGCACCAGGAACCGGATGGCCACGATGACTGATTTTTTTGACATGCAGATGCCCACGGCATTTTTTAATGCGGTTTATTTCAAGGGGAACTGGCAGACGCCTTTTGATGTTTCAAGAACCCGGAAGGATGTTTTCAAGGTCACAGGCGAAAACGAGAAAACGCCTTTGATCATGAGCACCTCCGGAGTTTTCGAGTTTTACAAGGAAGACCAGTTCCAGGCTGTGAACCTTCCCTATGGCGATGCCCGTTTCAGCATGTACATTTTTCTTCCTGAAGAAAGCATCCGGCTGCAGGATTTTCTTAGCTCACTGACTCTTGAAAAAATGAACGCGTGGATAGGCGCTTTTCTGGAAAGACCGGGGGAAGTCCGTTTGCCGAAATTCAAGGTGGAACAAAAAATTGACCTTCGGAAGCTGTTCAAGCTTCTGGGTATGAAGGCGTCGTTTGATCCCGAACAGGCGGATTTTAAAAAAGGGTTTGTAGCGGACGTGAAGCATAAGGGCTATCTGGGCAGCATGACCCAGAAGACATGGGTTGAAGTGGATGAGCACGGTATTATGAATCCGCCTTCTCCGACTCCTGAAATTGACGCCAGCGCCGGCAAGGAAAGATTTTCCGTCTCCGTAAACCGGCCTTTCTTTTTTATTATCCGGGATAATCAGATCGGCACCTACATCATGATGGGGACGGTCTATGATCCCAAGTCTGGCATGACGGCCGCTGCTTCGGCCTGAAAAAGCCTAACCGGAGAATGAGCCTTGATTGAAGACGGCAAGACGATCAAAATCAATTACACGCTGACTGTGGACGGCGAAGTTGTAGACACTACCGACGGCCGCGAACCCTTTGAGTATGTCCAGGGAAAGCACCAGATCATTCCCGGTCTGGAACGCCAGCTTTTGGGCCGCGGAGTCGGCGATGAGTGTGAGATTATTGTCGGGCCGGACGATGCCTATGGAGTTGAAGACCCCCGGGCTTACATTGAAGTGCCCCGTTCCCGTCTTCCCGAGGGCGAAATTGAGGTGGGCATGGTGGTTTATGCCAACAGCCCTGACGGCGGCCAGATGATGGTCCGCATTGCCGAAATCAAGGAAGAGACCGTGGTTCTGAACTTCAATCACCCCCTGGCGGGCAAGGAACTCCACTTCAAGATTGTCATCCTCGATATAGCTGCCTGATTTTTCCCGCTTTAAGAAATTCCGGATAAGCCGATAAAAGAACACAGGAACCCTGAGAGGTGATCTTGCTGTCCGGACCTAACAAATCGGCATGGCGGCCCTGGTTCAGAAAACGCCGGATTCTCCGCAGGCTTAAAAGACCTGATTCCGGAAATTTGTACCGTTAAAACCAGGGCTGAAACCTGAGCTTATGATAAAAAAAATTCCCCTTTTACTGGCATCTTTTCTTCTTTTCTCATTCGCGCCTTCGGTTTTTTGCGCTGCTGACATCGCTTCAGGCAAGGAACCCGTGATAGCCCGCGCTTTTCAGGCGGCGGGTCTTTGCGCTGCTGACGATATCCTGCCTTTAAGTTCGGAAGCTGATGATGAAACGGGCGAACAGGTTTATGAGTATCAGCTTGGCGCTGACGGAAAAATTTACGGACAGGGCCAGACAGCCCCTTCTCCTTCCAAGAATTTCAATGTCAGCATTGTAAAAGCGGATGAGCGATGGAGTGTGAGCGCCTTTATACGCAGCACGAAAGGCGAAAGACTGGAATCAAAAAAACACTCTGCGAAAATGCTGGAAGACGCTCTCAGGATGATTTTGATGCGCATGCAGGGCGACGGCACGGTTTTTAATCCGCTGAAGCAGGTGGCGGAACATGCGGACACTCCGCTTTCACCTCCCCAGAATCCCTGGCCTGACAGGCAGATCAATATTTTCCCCAGTATCAG
>CAZIQJ010000020.1:0-18188 GCA_964541285.1 uncultured bacterium
TCCGCCTCAGCCTCGGCAAGGTCCGTTACATTGACCCCACGCTCCCGAGCAAGGACTTCAATCTTGGCATCAAGGACCAGGGAATGCCCAAGGTCGAAAGTTTTGCGCAGCTTGTGCGCCAGATTATCACCATGATTATTCAGAAAACGGGGCTGGGAAGCCTGATCCCTGATTTGAATAACATTGTTCCTGAATTTGGAGACATTGCCGGCCAGGTCAAAGGCCAGGCCCTGGGCACTGTCAGTGGATTGAAAGATGAAGCAAGCCAGCAGGTGGGCGCGCTTAAAGAAGAAGTCGGCAACGCTCTTAAAAAGTTCAAGCTGTAAATCACCAAAACAACAAGAGGGAGTTTTAACATGATAAAAGCAATTTTAAAAACACTTGCGGTGCTGGGACTGGTGTTCCTTGTTCCTGCCTCTGCTTTTTCCTACGAGATTCCGAAGCAGGATGCAAAGACAAAATATTTTTACATTTTTGGCCCCGGCGGCAGCCCGCTGGACGGCAAGGAAAGCGATGAGTTCCATCTTTTCGTGGATGTGCCCGCTTCCGAAACCGGAAAGGTCACGATCAAGGTCATGGACCCCGACACCGTTGGCGAGCTGGACGCCGGAACAGCGCCTTATGACACGGACACGGAATTTACCGTGAAGGGCAGCCAGGTCCTGGACCAGAAAACTTTTGGCCAGAGCACTGCCGAGCTTCAGGCGGGCGGTTATACTTTTGGCCCGTATGAACCCAGCCAGGGCGAAAAACGCGGCGAATGGTACCGGTTTTCTTTTACCGCCAAGACCCTGCGCGGCGATGACATGAACGTTTTTTTCCTCCAGATCAAACCCGAGACTTCGGAAGCCTGGAGCGACAAGTTTACTTTCATTCTCCGTCCGAACAGCGGCGAACGCGCTTCTTTTTATCCCGAAATTCCGGCTGGCATTAACAAGCTGATTGTGCGTAATTTTGATCTGGATGAAGACGGCGGTATCAGCAGCCTGCACGATCTTTCCAATGGACAGTCTTTTCAGGTCCAGGATTCCACTACCGGCAAATGGGCCGAAACTGAAATTGCCATCAATGCCGAAACCGCCCGCCGCCTTGAATACCGCGTGACCACGACGCAGCAGAAGCGCGGGCATGCCGGTATCCAGTTTCTGGATGACAAGGGCGATGTGCTTCCGATTTATTTCCGTAAAGGCCGTTATGTAGCTCCGGCCAAACCCGTGAAAGTGAAGAAAGAAAAGCCTGTTCCCGCGCCTGCCCCGAAAAATCTGGGCTGCAACCAGTATGTGTTTGACGCGCGCCGTTCTTATGATCCGGACAAGGCGGATTTGACTTACAGCTGGGATTTTGGTGATGGAACTTCCAGCTCGGAAGCCTATGTTGTCCATACCTATGAAAAAGGCGGTAATTACCGCGTGACCCTGACGGTCAGCGATAACTCCGGCCTGCGCTGCGAAAAGTCTACGACTTCTCAGCAGGTGGATGTGAACACGCCGCCTCAGGCGGCCTTGACCGGCCCGGACTCTTCCTGCGTCGGCAGGGAAGTCAGCTTTGATGCCGGCGAAAGCCGTGATGACAGCCCGGCTAACATGAGCTACCGCTGGAGCTTTGGCGATGGCAGCACGGCCGAAGGCGCCAAGGTCACCAAGACCTATGAAAAGGGCGGTGTTTATGAAGTGGGAGTGAATGTGGATGATAACGCGGGTACGAGCTGCTCCACGGACGCGGCCCGCCGCACCATTCGCATCAACACGCCTCCTGTGGCCAAGGCCGGCAAGCCGGTTTCGGTCTGCCTCAGAAATCCGCAGGATCCCTTCATTGTTTCTTTTGACGGGACCGGTTCGCATGATGCCGACAAGGACGCGCTTTCCTACGCCTGGGATTTTGGCGATGGAGCCACGGCTGAAGGCGCCCGCGTTCAGCACGAATATAAAGAAGCCGGTGACTTCAAGGTCAAGCTTCTGGTTTCTGATAATTCCGGCGGAGACTGCTCCGCGGCTTCGGATTCCATCCCCGTGAAACTCAACAAGGCGCCTGTTGCGCTGGCCGGAAAAGACCAGTACTCCTGCGCCGGTTCCGAGATCACGCTGGATGCTTCCGGTTCCCAGATTGTTCCGGGCACTCGCCCCAACTACCGCTGGGACTTTGGTGACGGCCAGACCGCGGAAGGTGAAGTGGTCAAGCATTCTTACCAGCAGGGCGGCGTTTATAAAGTCAGCCTGACGGTGGATGACGGCAATCAGACGGATTGCTCCCAGTCTATTGACGCGCTTACGGTCCATGTCAATGGCGCTCCGTCTGCCGCGCTCAAGCAGGTTGAAACTGCCTGCGCCGGTGACAAGGTCACGCTCGATGCTTCCGGTTCTTCTGATCCGGACGGCAACAGCCTGAAATACAGCTGGGACTTTGGCGATGGCACCACTTTTGAAGGCGGTTCCAAAGTCACGCACAAATATGAAAAAGGCGGCAGTTACAATGTCCGCGTGACGGTCAATGACGGTTCCGGCGGTTCCTGCGCGGTTTCAAGCCAGGGCACGTCGGTCAAGGTCAATACGCCGCCCAAAGCGGATGCCGGCCCGAATCTTGTCTGCTGCGAAGAGGATTCCACGGCGTTTGACGGCAGCAAGTCAAATGATCCGGACGGCGATTCTCTGAGCTATAACTGGAATTTCGGCGACGGCGGCACTTCATCCGAAGCGCGCACCGAGCACGCTTATTCCAAGAGCGGCACGTACAAGGTTTCGCTGACCGTTGATGACGGTTCCGGAACGGTTTGCAGCTCGGACTCTTCCTCCTTCACCGCGAATGTGAATTCACAGCCTGTGCCGGTGATCGAGATCAAGCAGAAGTAATCAGAATTTCTAAAGGGCACCTGCCGGAAACGGCAGGTGCCCTTTCTTTTTTTAAGCGTGCAAGGAGAAACCCATGAAAAATATTCTGAAGGTGTACGGTTTTACGGCGTCTGCTGTTTTTCTGTCTGCGGGGCTTGTTTTCGCGCAGGACCCTTCGCCATCTCCCGCGCCGCCCCAGGAACCGGCCGCTGCGGAACCGGCCGAGTCTCCGGCGCCTGAACCGCCCGCCTCCGCCAGCCCTGACGATCTTCTTCTGATCAACAAGATTCAGACTCAAAAGAATCTTGAGCAGGGAAGCCTGATGAAGCAGATTGCCGAAAAACAGGCTGAGAAAAAAGAAACCACCCGCAAAAAAAACGAAGCCCTGGCCTGGCAAATCCTTGAAAGAAAACCCAGCGCCAGCCAGTAAGTCTCTCCCCGCGGTTCTTTAAGAAAAATCCGGCTAAAATGAATGAAGTTTATATGCCCGTGCCCGTCAAATCGTCAAAGCTCTTTGGGGAGGCCTGAAATGAAAATCACCGTAAAAATCTTTTTATCTGTTTTATTTTTATTGCCTTTCGCGGGCGGAGCTTATGCCGCTCCTGTGCTGGAAAGCACTTCCCGGGACCAGAAGTCCCTGGACCTTACGGTTTACAGTGACCAATTCGCCATGGTCAGGGAAGTGCGCAGGCTGGACCTTCCCGCGGGCCAGTCCACGGTCAAGTTTTCGGATGTTCCCGCCTCCATTACGCCTGAAACCATTCAGATCCGTTCCTTGACGTCCGCCGCGGAGTTTTCGGTCTGGGAGCAGAATTACGAGCGCAATACTTTTGACGCGCAGGGCCTGCTTGAAAAATTTGTGGGTAAAAAAATCAAGCTTATGAACTGGAACCAGTTTCAGGACCGCAAGGACGTGACCGAGGCCACGCTTCTTTCAAATGACGGCGAACCGGTTTATCAAATCGGGAATGAAATCTACATCGGTCATCCGGGCACACGCATCCTTCCTGAAGTGCCCGCGGAAATGGCGGCCAAACCTGCTTTTATCTGGCTGGTTGACGCGGCTTCCAAAAAAGCGCATGACCTTGAAGTCTCCTATCTGGCCGGAAGCATGGGCTGGCGCGCGGACTATGTTTTAGCGCTTCCTGAAATTTCAGGGACCGCGGACCTGGGAGCCTGGGTGACTTTGAACAATCAGAGCGGCGCGGCTTATCCGGGCGCCAGGCTGAAACTGATCGCGGGGCAGGTCAACAGCCGCAGGCCGCAGCCCATGGGCCGGAACTTCGGCATGAAGGCCCAGGCCATGATGGCGGACGCGGCCCCGGAATTTTCGGAAAAAACTTCTTTTGAATACCACGCTTATGAACTGCCCCGGCCGGTTACGCTGCTCCAGAACCAGACCAAGCAGGTGCCTTTGTTCAAGAACAAGACCGGCGTAAAATTTTTAAAAGAATACCGCGTGGACGGCGCTCCTTATTATTATGGAAACCAGAGCCAGGAAAACCAGAAACAGCCGGTCCAGGTTTTTGTGCGCATTATGAATGCGCCGGAAAGCGGGCTTGGAGTTCCTCTGCCGCAGGGAACGGTCCGGATTTACAGCCGGGACGCGCAGGGGCGCCTGACTTTTCTTGGCGAGGACGGCATCAGCCATACGGCTCAGGGAGAGGAATTGCGCGTGGCCGCGGGCGAGGCTTTTGATATTATCGCGGAAAGAAAGCAGCTGGATTTCAAGCAGGTGACAAGCAATACCACGGAAACAGAATGGGAAATCAAAATCAAGAACAGGAAGGCCGAAGATCTTGAAGTGAATGTTTTTGAAACGCTTTCCGGAAGCTGGCAGATCCTGACACAAAGCCAGCCTTCAGAGAAAATCAACGCAGGCCTTGTGAAGTTCAGAGTCAAGGCGCCCAAAAATTCCGAAACCACGGTCCGCTACCGCGTCCGTACCGGTTTCTGAAAAGGATTTTATGAAAAAGCTGATTATTTTTTTAACTGTATAGGACGTGACCCTAGCTCTTGTGAATATCGGCGTCCTGATTTTTCTGGTCGGCCGTAAAACAGCTTCTTCAGCGGCCGCGCCTCAGCCGGTACCGGCACAGAGCGCCCCCGAAGCGGTCTCTCAGCCCCGGCCTTCCGGGAATTTTTCTGGAAGCTACGGGATTTCCCGTCTTGCGGACGATGAAAACAGCATCGGCGCGCAGGCAGGCAAAGCCGTGGGCCAGCTTGAGCAGCAGGCAGGCGAAAGCTACGGAGCCTTGAGCGAGCAGACACGCAGAACCATGGAAGAGCTCCAGAAGACTTCGGATGAGACCACGAAAGTCCTGAATGAGCAGGCGGCCAAAACCGCGGCCGAGCTGCGCGTGGCTTACGAGAACATTCTCAAGAACGTGAACCGGGAAATCGAGAAGTTCAATCAGACCCTGGAAAAAAGCCGGACTTCCTGATCCTGCATCCGGCGGTTGCGCGAAGGGCCGCCGGATGCTACAACATTCCATGCCCAGGGGCCTTTACGTCCACATTCCTTTTTGCCTTCAAAAGTGCCACTACTGTGATTTTGTCATCACCACCCGCAGAGAAACCCCGGACCGCCGTCTTTTTCTCGATGGCCTGAAACAGGAAGCCGCCCAGGCTTCCCGGCTTTACGGGCGCATGAAATTTTCCACGCTTTATCTCGGGGGCGGAACGCCTTCAGCCCTGAGCGCGCAGGAGACCGGGGAGCTGAAAGAGATTCTCTCCGCTTTTTTTGATTTTGAAAAAGACGCGGAAATCACCTGTGAAGTCAATCCCGGAGACGTGGACGCGGAAAAACTCCGCGAGTACCGCAGGCTGGGCATTAACCGCATCAGCCTGGGGGTGCAGGCTTTTCAGGATGAGCTTCTGAAAGACATGGCGCGGCCCCACAATGTGAACGGCACGATCGAGACCATCAAGCTTCTCAAAGAGATTGGTTTTTCCAATGTCAGCTTTGACCTGATCGCGGGTCTTCCTGGCCAGAGCGTGGAACAGTTCAGGGAGTCGCTTGAAGGCGTCGTCAGACACGGCGCGGCCCAGCTTTCGCTTTATGACCTGGATGTGCATGAGAAAACCGTTTATGGCCTGCGCCGGCGGCAGGGCAGGCTGAATGTGCCGGATGAAGACCGCCGCGCGGAAATGTTTGAAGACGCGGTCCGCATTATGACCGGCGCGGGCTATGGGCATTACGAGATTTCTACCTTTGCCCGGCCCGGCATGGAATCCCGCCACAACCTTCTTTACTGGAAAAACCAGGAATACCTGGGGCTTGGTCCCGGCGCCTTTTCCTATCTGGGCGGCGTTCGCTATCAGTTCGCGGAAGATGTGCGCAGTTATTACGAAAAATGTGCAGCGCAGAACTGGACTCCGGCGGTGCGCGATGTGTTGTCTGAAGAGGAGAAAGAAAAGGAAACGCTTTTTACCGGCATCCGGCTTTCCGAGGGCGTGGACCTGAAGGATTTCAGAATCATCCGTGAACGCGTGGAGCGCAAATTGAACAGTCCTGAAGCGGCTGAGCTTTTCAGGGTCCGCGGTTCCAGAGTTTCCATGACATTGCGCGGGCGTTTCCTTGCGGAAAAGGCGCTGGCTTTTATTCTTCCGGAAACGGAGGGCGTGTGAGCAAAAGAGTTCTTTTTGCCCTGGCCTTTCTGGTTTTTACCGCGGCTTTCTTTTTTTTGAAAGACTCCGGCCGTGTGCCGGGGGACACCCTCTATTCTTACTCACCTCTCGCCGTACATTTGCTGGAAGGCAAGGGCTACCGGATTTTTGAAGAGCCGTACATGAGGTACCCGCCGGGCTTCCCTCTTTTTATCGCCTTTTTTTACAAGCTGACCGGCCAGATGGATGAAACCAATACAGCTTACCGTTTCGGAGTTATTTTTCTTCAAAGCCTCACGGTTTTATTTTTATTCGCCACGGCCCGGGAATTTTTCGGCGCTCGAAAGGCGCTTTTCGCGGCCCTGCTCTGGCTGTTTCATCCGGTGCTCATTCTTTTCACGGCCAGCCTTTATGCCTGGAACGCGGCCTCTCTTCTGCTTTTCTTTTTTTTCTCGGGAATGTACTTTTATGCCGTTGCCCTGAAGCAGGGAAAAGACCAGGCGTTCATTCCCGCGGGTTTTCTTCTGGGGCTGAGCGCGCTTGTCTGGCCAGGAACTTCATATTTGTGGGTGGTATTGGCCGCGGCCGCGCTTTTTCTGAGAGTGCCGCGCCCGTTTTTTCCGGTTCTGCTGTTCAGCCTTTTTTTTCTTGTTCCCGTGGTTTTATGGAGCTGGGTGGTTTATAAAAACACCGGTATCTGGTCTGTTTCAGACAATCTTTATCCTTCCATGTATGACGGCTTGACGCTTTGCGACAGTCTGGGAATCGGAATGAAGACGGTCCTTCGCGCCCGGCAATTTCTCGACCTGGAAACAGGGGAGCAGACAGGCAGTATCCTGGCTTTTTATATTTCCGAGCTGCGGCAGCATCCTTTTGACCTGGGCAGTTTTTTTCTGATCAAAGCGGCAAGAGCCTGGTACGCGAATATCTCCGAGTCGGGAGAGATGAAGGTCCTTTTTCTGCAGATTCCTTACCTGGGGCTGGGGCTGACCGGAATTTTCATGGCGCTTAAAAAACATCGTTCTACGGCCATTTTTCTGCTGGCTGTTATTTTTTATTTCTGGGCGGTCACCGTGTCGGTGCTGGCCATCCTGCGTTACATGATGCCGGCCCTGGGGATTCTCTTTATGTTCGCGGGTTTTGCCGCGGAGGAAATGACGGGCGCTGTTTCAGCCCGCTTTCAGAAGGGTCAGAACCTCAATATGTTTGGTCCTGGGAAACATATCAAAAGGAATGACCTCTGAGACTTTGAATCGTCCCGCAGCCAGGATGGCCTGCAGGTCGCGCGTCATGCTGCCCAGATGACAGGATAAATAAGCAATCTGGTCAGCGCCTTCATAATTTGAAAGAAAGTCCGCCAGGGGGTCTTCAAGCCCGGTCCGGGGCGGATCCAGAAGAATAAAAGCTCCGGCGCCTTTTTTCTGTTTTGCCCACTGCGGGAACGTGTATTCCACGCGTCCTTTCAGGATTTTGGCTTCAAGCTGATGAAGGGAAAGGTTCTTCTCAAGCGCGGCCAGACTCCAGCGGCTTTCTTCCGCGCATAAAAGCGGGTTGATATTTTTTGCGCTCAGAATCGTAAACGTGCCTGCCCCTGAATAAAGGTCCATAAATCCCGCGGGCGGTGCTGCCTGGAGCCACTCCCGTATTTTTCCCGCCACGGCTTCAGTCACAGCAAGATTGTTTTGAAAAAATCCCCGGGAATGGGTCCAGAGTGTTTCTTTGCCGATCCGGATTTCAAACAGGCGGTCTTCCATGCTGGAAATGACGCTTCCGTCCGCGGCCGCGCGCAAGGTGATGTCTTCTGACGCGCCGGCGAGTGCGGCTGTGATGGCGGAAAGGTTTTCAAGCGGGCCGGAGGCCAGACGGCAGCGGTCAATGGGCGTGATGCTGGTATTGTCACGGGCAAAAAATCCCCAGCCGTTTTTTCCCGCGTGCAGGGTCACGCTGCTGCGGTAGCCATAAGGTTCGGCGGAGCCCTGGATGCTTTTGACCAGAGAGGCCGGAAGCTTCAGCTGTTTTTCAAGGTATTCACGGACCTGGCTTTCTTTCCACCGGAGTTCTTCGGCGTAAGGCATGTGCTGATACTGGCAGCCTCCGCAGGAGGAAATGTAGGGGCAGGGCGGCTGGATGCGTTCAGGGGAGGGCGTCAGGATTTCAACGACGCGCGCCCGCGCGAACTTTTTCTTGTCCTGGGTGAGTTTAATCCGGACTTTTTCACCCGCCAGCACATCTTCGACAAAGCAGGCTTTGCCCTCCAGAAAGCCCAGGCCTTCGCCTCCATAAATGATTTTTTTGATTTCCAGCTCTTGTTCCATGGGGCCTATTATACGGGACAATGCGCCTGCGCGGGCTTTTCTTCCGGAGTAATAAAAATCAAACCAAAACCCGGGTTTTGACGTAAATTGTTTTAGCAGGAGATTTTAAAAGGAGTTTTCAGTATAATTTAAATCGTTATGGCGATTTTAATCTTTTTCATCGCGCACTGGTATCTGGCTGGCTTTTGCCAGTCTTTTTTTCTTCACCGATACGCTTCCCATCAGATGTTCCGCATGGGGCGTTTCTGGGAACGATTTTTCTACGCAGCCACTTTTGTGACCCAGGGAGCTTCTTATCTGAATCCCAGGGCCTACGCGCTGCTTCACCGCATGCATCACGCGTACAGCGATACAGGGGAAGATCCTCACTCGCCCAAATTTTTCAAAAACCCGGCCGCTATGATGCTCAATACGCTTCTTGTTTACCTGGATATCTTTTCGGGCCGGAAAAAGGTCAAAGAATGTTTTGAGGGTAATTATCCGGTGTGGCCCGCGTTTGACCGCTGGGCGGACCGCAATGAATTCCGCCTTTTCTGGGCCGCTCTTTATATTGCTTTCTATGCCCGCTTCGCGTCTTCCCCCTGGATGTACCTGCTTGTTCCCGTGCACATCTTTATGGGGCCCATCCACGGCGCCATCGTCAACTGGTGCGGGCACCGCTACGGATATCAGAATTTCGACAACAAGGACTGGTCGAAAAACACTTTCCCTGTTGACCTTTTGACTGTGGGGGAGCTGATGCAGAACAATCACCACCATTACGGCTCCCGGCTGAATTTCGCCGTCAACTGGTACGAGTTCGACCCTACTTATTTTGTCATCCGTATTTTCCGGCGTTTCGGAATCGTGGCCATAAACCCCTGAGGGAGGAAGACTATGGACGAATTTTTGAAAGATGCCAGAACGCATGCCGCTCTTAAGCTGCTTTTCGCGGGCATTTCGATCGCGATGCTGGTCATTACCATCGGCACTTCTCTTGAAAGCAATCTGCTGGAAGTCTGGAGCGATCTGGGGCAGATTCCCTGGATGCGCGCCACGCTCTGGGATTTCTATTTCAACATCACCCTTCTTTCGGTCTGGGTGATTTACAAGGAAGAGAAAATCTCAAAGGCCATCCTCTGGGTTTTTCTTTTCATCCTTCTTGGCAGTATGGCGACAGCGTTCTACGCCTGGCTTCAGGCCATAAAGCTGCAGAATGGTGAGTCCGCGGCCAACATCCTTCTGCGGAAGTCCTGAATCCGGATGGAACTTTCTATTTTTTGCCACATGTTTATTTCCGCGGCCGTCCTTGTTTTTGCGTGGATGCTGGGGCTTTGGGTTTTTCAGACACGGACCCGTAACGCCGGAATTGTAGACGTGGGCTGGACGCTCAGTATCGCCATGGCCGCCTGGACGCACGCGCTGCTCGCCCCGGGAGCTTTTTCCCGCAAGGCGGTACTGACGGCCATGGTCACGCTCTGGGCCGCGCGTCTTGGTTTTTATATTGCGAAGCGTTATTTATCCGAGAAAAGCGAAGACGCGCGCTACGCTGAAATCAGAAAAGGTTTTAAACATCAGAACCTCGGTTTTCTGGGTGTTTTCTTTTTTCAGGCCGCGTCCGCGCTGCTGCTCTCGACCCCATTTGCTTTTTCCGCCATGAATCAGGAACCGTCTTTTTCATATCTGGAATGCTCGGGTATTTTTCTCTGGTGCCTGGGTTTTGCGGGTGAAAGCCTGGCGGACGCCCAGCTCAAGGCGTTTAAAAAAGACCCTGAAAACAAAGGGAAAACCTGCGGCCGGGGCTTGTGGAAATACTCCCGGCACCCGAATTATTTTTTTGAGTGGGTCATGTGGCTGGCTTACTATATTTATGCCTGCGCTTCTCCCGCGGGCTGGACTTCCGCCATCGCGCCTCTTTTGATGTTTCACTTTCTGGTCAATGTCAGCGGTATTCCTCCGGCCGAGGCGCAGGCGCTGCGCAGCCGGGGTGATGAGTACAGACGTTATCAGGAAAAAACCAGCTCTTTTATTCCGTGGTTCCCGAAAAAATAAAATGATCGAATCCCTGCTGAAAAGAAAAATGATCCCGGACTTTATGATCCGCGCGGAAATCCGCAAGCGGCTGGCGAAAAAACTTCGCGAAGAATACCGCCTGAGCCCGGAAAGAAGAAAAGACCGCCTTGAGCAATGGATCCGTGAAATGAAGACCGGGCCCATCGCACTCAATACCCGGGAAGCCAATGAGCAGCACTACGAATTGCCCGCGAGCTTTTTTGGCTATGTTCTGAGCCGGCACATGAAGTACAGTTCCGGCTATTGGGATGAAGGCGTGCGCCATCTTGAGGAAGCCGATGACCGCATGCTGGCCCTGACCTGTGAACGGGCGCAGGCCGCGGACGGACAGGACATTCTGGAGCTGGGCTGCGGCTGGGGTTCGCTGACGCTTTATATGGCGAAAAAATATCCCAATGCCAGGATTACGGGCGTTTCAAATTCAAAGAGCCAGCGTGATTACATTCTGTACACCGCGGAAAAGAGAAGGCTGTCCAACATCAATATCATCACCGCGGACATGAATGATTTCAGCACCGCTGAAAAGTTCGACCGCGTCATGTCCGTGGAAATGTTCGAGCATATGCGCAATTACGCGGCCCTGCTTGAAAAAATAGCCGGTCTTTTGAAGCCGGACGGAAAACTTTTCGTGCATGTCTTTGCCCACAGGGAGCTGAGCTATCCGTACATTGCGCAGGACCCCAATGACTGGATCGCAAAATATTTTTTTACGGGCGGTCTCATGCCCTGCGCCAGGATTTTCGATTACTTCCCCGAGCATTTCCGTGTGGCCGCCCAGTGGGACGTTCCGGGCACGCATTATCAGAGGACCTGCCGGGCCTGGCTGGACCGCATGGACTTTGCGGAAAAGGAAGTCAAGATTGTCTTTAAGGAAGTTTACGGGTTCCGGCATTTCCGCAAGTGGTGGGCGTACTGGCGGATTTTTTTTATGTCCTGCGAAGAGCTTTTTGGCTGCGCGCAGGGGAAGGAATGGTTTGTCAGTCACACGCTGATGGAGAAGCGGTGAGCAGGCCTTCTGTCGCGGTCGTCGGCACCGGTATTGCCGGCATGGCGGCCGGTTATCTTCTGCGCCGGAATTTTGACGTTACGTTCTACGAAAAGCAGGCGAGGCCCGGCGGCCACACCAACACCGTGACGGTGCAGGAAGATGGCAGGCCCGTTCCGATTGATACGGGTTTTATTGTCTACAACGAACAGACTTATCCCAACCTTCTCCGTTTTTTCCGCGAACTGGAAATTCCCGTGCAGCCCGCGTCCATGTCTTTCAGCGTCAGCAACCTGCCGCTTGGCCTGGAGTACTGCGGCACAGGCTGGGACGGGCTTTTTGCCCAGCGCCGCAATCTGGCCAATCTCCGGTTCTGGAAACTCCTTTTTGAAATCAACCGCTTCAACACGCAGTGTCTGGAAACCCTTGAAAATCCGGCGTATCAGAATATTTCCCTGAGCGATTACGCCGCGGAAAAAAAATTCAGCCGTGATTTTCTGGACCTTTACCTGGTGCCCATGAGCTCCGCGGTCTGGTCCACGCCCCCGGACCTGATGCTGGAATTTCCCGCGGCTTCGCTGGTGCGTTTTTTCAGGAACCACGGCCTGCTGGGCATGAAGGATCATTTGCAGTGGTACACGGTGACAGGCGGCAGCCGGGTTTACCGCGACAAGGTCCTGGGTATGTTCGCGGGCAATGTCATGATTGGAAACGGAGCGGCGGAGGTGCGCAGGGAAGGCGCGAAAGTGTCCGTGACCGACGCGCTTGGACGGAAAATCCTTTATGACCGTGCTGTCATGGCCGGCCACGCGGATGAAACGCTGGCTGTTTTAAAAGACGCGTCGCCGCTCGAGACCCGGCTTTTGTCGAAATTCAAATACCAGAAAAATCACGCGGTACTGCATACGGACATTTCGTGCATGCCCAAAGCAAGACGCGCCTGGTCATCGTGGAATTATGTCATTCGCAAGGCGGAAGCAAACCGGTTTTCCGCGGCCACCGTATACTGGATGAACAGCCTTCAGAACGTTTCACATAAAAAGGATTATTTCGTGTCCATTGATGACCCTGGTTATATCAAGCCTGAGACCGTGCTCTGGGAGGGGGATTACACACACCCTCTTTTTGATCTGGACGCAGTGCGCGCGCAGGATGAACTTCCCGCGCTCAACAAGGACGGCCGGGTGTTTTTCTGCGGCAGTTATTTCCGCTACGGGTTTCATGAAGATGCTTTCACCGCCGCGGCGGGAGCGGCCAGGGCCCTGGCCGGGGAGAACATCTGGTGAGCCGCTCCTGCATTTATGAAGGCACGGTCATGCATCACCGGCTCAGCCCCCGCGAGCACCGCTTCAACCAGCGGGTCTTCATGTTTTATCTTGATCTGGACGAACTGGAAGGCCTGGACAAGGACCTGAAGCTTTTCAGCCGCGACCGCTTTAACGCCTATTCCTTCCGCGACAGCGACCATTTGGTCTTGTCTGCAAAGACCGTGAAGGAAAATATTCTTGAATACCTTCGCACGGAAGAGGGGTATGATTTTGCCGGCGGAAAGATCATGCTTCTGACCAACGTGCGGACATGGGGCTATATTTTCAATCCCGTCTCCTTTTATTTTCTTTTTGATGGAGAAGGCAGACCCGCAGGCATGCTGGCCGAAGTGGGAAACACTTTTGGAGAACTCAAGCCTTACTGGCTGGGGCCGGAACATTTCAAGGATGGCCGCTATGAGGGTAGCCGCGTCAAGCATTACTATATTTCGCCGTTTATTGACCTGGAAGCCATGCTGGATTTTAATTTGAAAATTCCGGATGAAAAGCTTCAGCTGCGTGTGGATGACCGCGGCGGGGACGGAAAGCGGTTTTTTATGTCCGCTTTTACGGGTGAGCGCATGGAGCTCAATGACTTGACGCTTTTTCACACGCTTCTGCGCTATCCGTTCATGACGCTGCAGATCATTTTCATGATTCACCTGCACGCGCTGCTGTTATGGTTCAAAAAAGTACCGCATCACCGCAAGGAAGATAAAAAGGAGCTTCAGAAAAATGTCTACCGCCGTGCTTGAATCCAGGAAAAAACACAAGGCTTCCTGGTACCGCCCGCTGGTGCTCAAGCTTCTGGCTCCCATGAACCTCGGCTATATGAAAATGACGCTGCCGGACGGTTCATGCGTCGAATACGGTTCGCGCGGCGCTTCGCTCAAGGCCTCGGCCCGGATTACAAATGAAAATTTTTTCAAACGCTGCGTCCTTCACGGCGATATTGGTTTCGGCGAAGCTTACGTGGAAGGCGACTGGGAAACGGATGACCTGACCGCGGTCATTGAGTGGATGATCCTGAATGTTGAAAATCATCCCACGCTTATGGCGAACCGGCCCAAGAAAAGTCCGGTCAGCTTTCTGAAAATTTTTGACAACCTGCGCCACCGTTTCCGTTCCAATACCGTGAAGAACAGCCGGAAAAATATTTCCGCGCATTATGATCTGGGCAATGAGTTTTACAAACTCTTCCTGGACCCCGGCATGACCTACTCGTCCGCTTATTTTTCTTCCGCGGACGCTTCTCTGGAAGAAGCCCAGGCCGCGAAGTATGAGAACCTGTGCCGCAGGCTGAAGCTGCGCGCTTCCGATCATGTGCTTGAAATCGGCTGCGGCTGGGGCGGGTTCGCGGAGTACGCGGCGCGCAAGTATGGCTGCAGGATCACCGGCATTACGATTTCAAAAGAACAGTTCGCCTATGCTGAGGAGCGTTTAAAAAAAGCGCGCGTGGATTCGCTTGTGGAACTCCGGATGCAGGACTACCGCCATGTCCGCGGGCAGTTTGACAAAATTGTCTCCATTGAAATGATCGAAGCCGTGGGGCACGAATACCTGGACGCTTATTTCAGCGCCTGCCACCGGGTGCTTAAAAAAGACGGCCTGCTTGCGCTGCAGATGATTCTGGCGCCGGACCACCGCTATGAAAGCTTCCGCAAAAAAACGGACTGGATCCAGAAACATATTTTTCCCGGCGGACTTTTGCCGTCCTTTGACGCCATTCAGCGCGCCATCCGCAGGACAGGGGAGCTTTGCATTTTCAATTATGAGGACATGACTCCGCATTACGCGCGCACGCTCAGGGCCTGGCGCGAAAGCTTCAATAAAAGCGCCGCGTCACTTCACAAGCTGGGATTTGACGAAGAGTTCATCCGTAAATGGAATTATTACTTCTCTTACTGCGAGGCCGCTTTTTCCATGCGCAACATCAGCGTGGCGCAGGCGGTTTTCTCGCGCCCTAACAATCACGCGTTATGAGCCTGCTCTTTCGTCTGCTCTGGGTACTTTTGACAGGAATATTCAGGAAACGCCTGAAGCCGCTTGAAGCTTCTGTTCTTTATCTGCCGGTGCTTCCGAATGATCTGGATATCTACTTGCATATGAACAATGGCCGCTACCAGACCCTCATGGACCTGGGCCGCATGGACTGGATTTTGCGCACCGGCCTTGGCAAGACCGCGGAGAAAAACGAATGGAAGCCTCTGGTGGCTTCCGTCAAAATGACTTACCGGAAAGCCCTGACTGTTTTTCAGGGGTTTGAACTGCACACGCGGATTATTTTCTGGAACGATAAATGGTTTTTTCTGGAGCAGATTTTTGAAAGAAACGGGACCGTGGTTGCCTGGGGGCTGGTCAAAGGCCTTTTCCGCGGGCCGCAGGGGAATGTGCCCTCAAAGGAAGTTCTGGCTGCGCTTCAGGCGGACCTGGTTCCTCCTGAACCTCCTGAATCCGCGGCGGCCTGGATTGCCCTCGAAACATCCTGAGGCTTGACACTGGTATTACTTCGTAATATCATTCTGCATGCCTCAGCCCAGTGAAGTCATTACCTTTAAAGCCGATCCAACCCTTCTGAAGCACATGAAGGGGATTCAGAACCGCTCGGAATTCATCCGCGCCGCCATTCTTGCCGCGCTGGAAAATGTCTGTCCGTTTTGCAAAGGCTCCGGAGTCTTGAGCCCGGGCGCCATGGAACACTGGCAGGAGTTTTCCAAAAAGCACACGCTTAAAGATTGTGACGACTGCAATGAAATCAAGTTTGAGTGCGCCAAATAATCCCATGAGCCTTTCTCTTGTCCGCAGAAAAATCTTGCAGGCCGGGCCGCTGCGTATTTTTCTGGCGGCCCTGACCCTTTGCCTTTTTGTTCTGGCGGTTTTTCACCATCATGACGACTGTGGCTGCCATCGGGACTGTTTTTTTTGCTGTATCACCGAGTTTGTCCTGCTTTTTTTTGTGTTTGCGGTTTTTTTTGTTTTTTCCCGCGCTTTTTTCCCGGGGCGGCAGTTTCTTCCGGTGCTGCGCGTTCCTTTCGTTTCCCTTCGTCTGGCCCGGGATCTAAGCGGCCGGGCGCCTCCTTTTTCCTTCTGATCTCCACCCGGTTCCCGGGTATTTTTTCCCTTTAAACCCACAAAGAGGTGTGTCCCATGCGTTTACGTATTCCAGTTTTTTTCTTTTTATGCTGCATGCTGTGCCGTCAGGCCTATGCCGCGGATGAAGCTTTGATTGCCATGCAGAAAAGCCTGCTTGAGCTTCAGAGAAGCATGGCTGAGCTGAAGCAGACTGTTCAGTCGCAAAATGAGATCATCCGCGAGCAGGGGATGAAAATTTCAAATCTGGAGGATTTGAAAAATGCCGGCATTACGGGCGGCGCTCCCGCTGCTTCGGCCCCGGCGCCTGGCGTGCCCCAGGTAAAAGGTCTTACCGGTTTTAACCCGGAGATTGGCATTAGCGGTAACATTCAGGCCAAGCTGACTGAAGACACGCAGGACGGCGAAGGTAATGACACGATCGCGCTCAGGGAGCTTGAGCTGAATTTCGCGCAGGTGGTGGATCCCTACTCACGCCTTGACGCTATTATCGCGTTCAACGATAACCTGGAAAACCAGAACGTGGACATTGAAGAAGCGTATTACACGCGTTGGGGGCTTCCTCTCGGGTTTACGACCCAGCTGGGAAAATTCCGTTCCAAGATCGGCAAGGCCAATCTTCAGCACCTGCATCAGCTGCCCACGGCTGATTATCCTCTGGTCATCCAGGATTTTTTTGGAGAGGAAGGCCTGGCGTCTTCGGGCGTGCGTCTGCAGAACTGGATTCCAAACCCGCTTGATATCCCGCTCGAAATTACGGGTGAAGTCCTGCGCGGCAACAACGGGAACAGCTTTTCCGGTATTTCCCGCCGGCCGATTTTTAACACGCACCTCAAGACCGTGTATGAGTTTGACAAGGACTCCAACGTTGAGTTTGGGGGCACCGTTCTTTTTGGCGATGAGAACCCTCCAACCACTTTGATCAGCGCCGATGACGGAAGCGAAAGCCTGATCACCCAGGAAAAAGGCAGCGACCGGTTCGGCGCCAAGGTTTACGGTTTTGATGTGACGTATACCCGGGCTCTGTCCGAAGGCCGCGCCTTCAAGTGGCAGAATGAAGCTTATTTTCAGAACCGGGGCGGGCTGACGCATGTGAATGACAACCCGTGGGGCTTCTATTCGCTTTTCGATTACCGCATGTCAAAACGATTCAGCATCGGCACGCGCTTTGATTTTGTCCAGCCGCTGGACGTGCAGGGCCAGCATGATCAGACATTCGGCATTTCACCCTATCTGATTTTCTGGCAAAGCGAATTCGCGGATTTTAAACTTCAGTACTCACATACCCAGCCTGCCAATGCGGATTCACGCCGCGACAACGCCGTTTACCTGACCGTGGACTTTCTCGCGGGCGCGCACCGGCATCCAGTCCAGTAAAGGGAGATCAAAATGGAAAAAAATCTGAAAGTTTTTTTGCTGGCCTCGGCCGTCCTGCTTTCGTTTTCCGCGCCGGGTTTTTCAGCGGAAAAGATCAAGGTCGCTGCAACCACCAGCACTTTCGCCAGCCTGACCCGTGAAATCGCCGGAGACGCGGCTGAAGTTTATTACGTGGCTTCACCCAAACAGGACGTGCATTTCACCACGCCCACGCCCAGAGACGTGCTCAAGGTCAAGAAAGCCGATGTGTTTGTCCACGGCGGGCTGGACCTGGAGCTTTGGCGCCAGCCTCTGCTCAATGCTGTGGGCCGCATGGACATTATGGAACACGGGGACCGGGCCATCGATGTTTCTCACGGCGTGACGCTGCTGGAAGTTCCGGCCGATCTTTCGCGCATCCATGGTGATGTGCACGCGTTCGGCAACCCGCATTACTGGATGTCGCCGGATAATGTGAAGATCATGGCCGCCAACATTGCCGAAGGTCTTTCGTCCATTTATCCGGACCGTGCCGCGGATTTCAGGGCGCGGCAGGAAGACTTTAACCGCAGGCTGGATGCCGCGGCCGCGGGCTGGAAAAAACAGCTGGAGCCTTTTGCCGGCGAGG
This sequence comes from uncultured bacterium, assembly GCA_964541285.1. Lineage (GTDB taxonomy): Bacteria > Omnitrophota > Omnitrophia > Omnitrophales > Aquincolibacteriaceae > CAYLPP01. The sequence continues at coordinate 18,168 of CAZIQJ010000020.1, forward strand.
AAGTGGTGGCCTATCACAACT
>CAZIQJ010000021.1:0-17486 GCA_964541285.1 uncultured bacterium
AGGTGCCCGTTCAGCCGGCCGTTGCCGTCGACCCTATGGCTGGAGTAGGGGAAGGGCCGCAGGGAGAAAAGTTTTTTGAGGACGCCAACCGCTGGCCCGAAATCCAGAAAGAGTCGCTTGAAATTTACCGCTCCAATCTGGACAAGATGGCGAGGCTGATTAAAAAGGCCCGCGCGCGCGGAATTTTTATTTTCCAGCCCGATCTTTCCTACAAGGCGCTTTTGCCCGGAGGCGTTAATGAGGCTGAGCGCGCTGAGTACTTAAAAGTCATCGGCCGGCACGAAGCGGTGTGGAAAGAAATCCAGAAAATCACTTATCCCGGCGCTATTCAGGCCATGAAGGAAACCGCGGAAGCGCACGGTATGGATTTTTATGACCTTAACCCCGAGTTTCTGCTTGCCGGAGACGCGCACGGACTTTTTGAGGGGAATGTGCATTTCTCCCCGCCGGGCCGCGAAAAAGTCGCGGAGCGCGTGGCGGAGATGGCGGCCTTGCGTCTGGCATCGGCGGGTTAAGGCTTATGTGGCATGTCTACCTCTTGAGGTGCGGTGATCAATCGCTCTACGCCGGGGCGACCAATGACCTTAAAAAACGCGTGGCCGCGCACAATGCAGGCAAAGGCGCGCGTTACACGCGCTCGCGTCTGCCTGTGAAGCTGGTTTACAGTGAAAAACTTCCGACCCGAAGCCGGGCGCTGAAACGGGAATTCGCGGTCAAACGTTTGAGCCGCGCGCAAAAACTGGCTCTTTTGCGCAAAAGCCGCCGGGCTTCCTGACCGTTCCATCTGTTATCCTGGAGAATATGAACAAGGTCCGGATTCTCTTCTTTTTTATCGCCGCATTCTTTATTTTTCCGCTTTGCCTTCGCGCGGATGACCTTGAAAGATTTGAATCCGGAGGACGGCAGCGCAGTTATCACATTCATGTGCCGGAAACAGGGCCGGGGCCTTTTCCCCTTGTGCTTGTTTTTCACGGCGCGGTTGAAAATGCCTTTGCCGTGGAAAAGCAGACCGGGTTTTCCCGCAAGGCCGGCGATGAAAACTTTATCGTGGTCTATCCTAACGGAACCAGTGAATATGAAGGCTCTGACAGCGAGCTGACCTGGAACGGCGGCAATTGCTGCGGTTACGCGGACGTTGAAAAAGTGGATGATGTGGCTTTTGTCCGCGATCTTGTGGCCCGTATCCGCGCGCAGTACCCCGTGGACCCGGACAGGATTTACGCCGCGGGTTTTTCCAACGGCGCGCTTTTATCTTACCGTCTGGCCTGCGAAGCTTCGGATCTTTTCGCGGCCATCGCGCCTGTCAGCGGCGCGCTGCTTCCCGAATGCCGGCCTGATCATCCGGTCGCGGTCATGGCTTTTAACGGCACCGCGGACATGAAGGTTTTGTACAAAGGCGGCTACAGCCCGGTCATCACGGGAAGCAAATACGATATGCCGGTTTCATTTGCCATGAATTTCTGGGCGGAACACAATGGCTGCTCGCCTGAGCCTGCAGCTGAAAAAATGGGCAGCTGGGTCGTTCGGCGTTATTCCGGCTGTTCGGAAGGAAGCGCGCTGGAGCTTTACACGATCCCGGGCGGGGACCATGTCTGGCCTGAGCAAGAGGGCGGCATATCGGCCACGGATTTAATCTGGGATTTCTTCAAAAAGCACCCAAGACAGCCTTCCAAAGCTCTCTCCAGCTAGCCTCTTTTTTTCATTAAAACCCCACAAAAATGTAAGGCCCAGGCCCTTCAGGCATGGGGAGTGCCGTGTTTTTTGGGGAAAATCCTCTCTTCAAATGAAAAAGGCGGGACACGGTTCCGGCTTTGGCATGCTAAGTGCAATACAGGGCACCAGGAGCCGTGTGTTCACGGCAGCCGAAAACTATGCCTAAAAAAGAAGCCTTTTTCGCCGGCTATCAGCCCGGCCATTTTTATGACGAGTATTTTTCCGGGGAGGGAGAGGCCCGGGAAATCGCCAGGGCATTTATTGAACGCGTCAATGCCCAGCCCAGCACCGATCTTTTTTCACGCCAGTTTGACGCGGAGCAGTTTTTCTACAACACAGGCATCACGTTCAAGGTTGGAAACGATTCCAGCGCTATTGACCGCATTTTCCCTTTCGACATCCTGCCGCGCATCATCAGCAGCGATGAGTGGGCTTACCTTGAAAAAGGCCTTCAGCAGCGCATTCGCGCGCTCAACGAGTTTCTGCGCGATATTTACGACAGGCAGCGCATCCTGACCGACAAAGTCATTCCCAGCGAACTGGTTTATTCCGGAAAAAATTTTCTGAAGGAATGTATCGGACTTTTTCCTCCGCAGGGGATCTGGTCCCATATCACGGGAACGGACCTGGTGCGCGACAAGGACGGCACTTACTATGTTCTGGAAGATAACCTTCGCTGTCCCTCCGGGGTTTCCTATGTGCTTGAAAACCGTTCGGTGCTGAAGCGGGCTTTCCCGAATTTTTTCCGCAACTACGCTATCGAGACTGTGGAAAATTATCCGGAGCAGCTTCTGGAGGCGCTGCAGTTTATCGCGCCGCAGCACCGCACCAGCCCCACGGTTGTGGTGTTGACGCCCGGCGTTTTCAACTCCGCGTACTTCGAACACTCTTACCTGGCGCAGCGTATGGGCGCGGAACTGGTGGAAGGCAGCGACCTGACGGTGCAGGACGGATATGTTTACATGAAAACCACGCAGGGCCTTCAGAAAGTCGATGTCATTTACCGCAGGATCGATGATTCTTTTCTTGATCCCAGGGTTTTCAGGCAGGATTCCATGCTGGGCGTTGCCGGTCTGATGGAAGTGTACCGCGCGGGCCGTGTGGCCATAGCCAATGCGCCGGGCACGGGCATTGCCGACGACAAGGTCATTTACAAGTTCGTACCGGAAATGATCCGTTATTACCTGGCTGAAGAACCTATTCTTCCGAATGTTCCTACTTATCTTTGCTGGGACAAAAAGGAGCGGGAGTATGTGCTGAAAAATCTCGACAAGCTCGTGGTCAAGCCTGCCAATGAAGCGGGAGGTTATGGCATGCTGATCGGTCCCCATTCTACGGAAGCGGAACAGAAAAAGTTCGCGGCGTTGATCCAGAAGGAACCGCGTAATTATCTGGCGCAGCCCACGCTGTCTCTTTCGCGCGTTCCGACCATTATTAAAAACAAATGCGAAGGCAGGCACGTGGACCTCCGGCCCTATATTATTTATGGGCGCAGTATCCGCGTCATGCCGGGCGGCCTGACGCGTGTGGCCATGAAAAAAGGCTCTCTTGTAGTCAATTCCTCGCAGGGCGGGGGAAGCAAGGACACCTGGGTCATGAGAAAGCAGGCGACATAATGCTGAGCCGGGTCGCGGACTCCCTTTACTGGATGCAGCGTTACCGTGAACGCGCGGAAAACGTGGCGCGTTTGATCGACGTTAACCTTTACCTGAGCATTGACGCTCCCGGCGACGACCGGCATCAGTGGGAGCCGCTTGTCACAACGACGGGTGAAAAAAATCTTTTTGAGGAAATATACGGCAAGGCCTCTGAAAAAAATGTGATTGAGTTCCTGACCTTTGATGAGCGCAATCCCAACTCCATCATCAACTGCCTGCGTCAGTCGCGCGATAACGCGCGGTCTGTCCGGCAGATCATCACTCTCGAGATGTGGAATGAGCTCAATCAGCTCTATCTTTTTGTACGCAAGGCCGCGGACAGCAGAAAAAAGATCACCTCGTTCTTTGATTTTTTTCAGTCCATCAAGCGTTCCTGCCAGCTTTTCACGGGCATTACCGACACGACCATGTCGCATACCGATGCCTGGCATTTTGGAAGGCTTGGGTATCTTCTGGAACGCGCGGACCAGACTTCCCGCATCCTGGACGTCAAATATTTTATCCTGCTTCCCACGCCCAGCCATGTCGGCACGCCGTATGATGACATCCAGTGGGCCACGCTCTTGAAGTCAGTCAGCGGTCTTGAGATGTACCGCAAAAAATGGCATGACATTCAGCATTCAAATGTCATAAACTTTCTGCTCCTGGATGAATATTTTCCGCGCGCCGTGTGTTCATGCCTGCGGCGCGCCGCGGATTCGCTGCGCGCGGTCTCTAATGAAAAGACTCCGTCAGGAGAGGGTTCGCCGCACGCGCTGCTGAACGGGCTTTATTCGGAGTTTCAGCGCCTGACCGTCTATGAAATCGTGAAAACGGGCATGCATGAATTTGTAGACAGGCTTCAGGCGCGCATCGATGAAATCAGCAACAGCATCTACAACACTTTTTTCGCGCCGCACGCGGCCATGAACCGTATGCCGCTGGAAATGGCGGAGACGGCCGGGCCTGCGGAAGGCTGAGGAAAAGAAAAGGAAACTGAAATGACGTTTTGTCTCGGGATGAAAGTGGAAGACGGGCTTATTGGAATCGCGGACACGCGCATCACCTCCGGCTCGGAGAGGATCACCGGAAAGAAAGTCACGGTGCATCAGCACGGCAAACATTCGATTTTTGTCATGACCTCCGGCCTGCGTTCCGCGCGTGACAAGGCCCTGACTTACTTTGAAGAGGTTTTTCAGGAGACTGAGGATTTTTCCCAGCTTTACAAGGCGGTCAACGCTTTTGCCGCGCAGATCCGGCGTGTGGCCAATGAAGACCAGAAATCGCTTGAAGATGCGGGTTTTAATTTTAATTTGCACGCGCTTGTGGGCGGACAGCTTGAACATGACAAGGAACACAAGCTGTATATGATTTATCCTCAGGGAAACTGGGTGGAAGTCAGCAACTCAACGCCGTTTTACATTATCGGCGAATCCGGCTACGGAAAACCTATTCTTGAAAGGACGCTGGAATATACTTCCGATCTGGGACTGGCGCTCAAGGCCGGTTTCCTGGCGTTTAATGCCACCATCACCTGTGCCGTGGATGTGGATTATCCCATTGATGTAGTCGCCTACCGCAAGGACACTTACCGCATGATCGAGGAGCGCTACACCAAGGAAGAAATCGCGGACCTTTCCAAAAAATGGCAGGCTCTTTTGCGCGAGGCCATGCCCAAGCTTCCCGGAGAGTGGATGGAAAAGATCCTCTCAAAGCTTCCCGAGGCCGCTGGCATGACCGTTCCATGAGCGGAATTTTCGAGATCCGTCACTCACTGGAATACCGTTATTCCGAGCCGGTTTTTCTGGAGCCTCACACCCTTTTTCTGCGTCCGCGCTCGGACGCTTCGCAGACTGTGCTGGATTTCCAGCTGGACATTCTTCCCGCCCCTTCGCTTCAATCTGAAAAAATCGATCTGTTCGGCAACAACCCCGGCCGCGTCTGGTTTCAGGGGGCTTCATGTTTTTTAAAAGTCTCGGCTGTCAGCCGCGTGGAAATTAACCGTGACAATCCTTTCAGCTATTTTATGGATGAAAGCTGCCTGCGCCTGCCCTTGGTCTATCAGCCTGAATTCAACGCCGTACTCCTGATGTACAGAATGCCGCTGGAAAGCCATCCGTCTGTTGCAGAGTACGCGGAAAACATTGCGCGGGATTCCGGTTTTTCCACCGGTGATTTTCTTCTGGCGCTTTGCGCGGACATTCAGAAAAATTTCACAAAGCTGAAACGTGAGGAAGGGCCTGCGTTTTCACCTTCGCGGACCCTGGCGCAAAAACAGGGGGCCTGCCGTGATCTGGCGGTGCTGTTTATGGAAGCCTGCCGTATGCAGGGCCTGGCCGCGCGTTTCACCAGCGGCTATTTTGAGGGTCTTCTTCCGGACGGAGGGGACTCGCACGAACTGCATGCCTGGGCCGAAGTTTATCTGCAGGGCGGGGGCTGGCGAGGTTATGATCCGACCGCCGGCATCGCGGTTGCGGGAGGCCATATTGCCGTGGCTTCAGGCCCGGAAAACTACTCCATGGCTCCTGTTCAGGGAACTTTCCGTGGTCCGCGCGTGGAATCGTTTTTGAACACTTCAGTCACGGTGCGGCGTTTTGAAGGCGCGCAAAAAAGCGCGAAATAACACCGTTTTTCCGCTGTTTTCTCCTCCTGTTTTTCTCTTTCGCGCTGAGCATGCCAAAAGAGGTGTTTTTTTATTTTTTTGATTTTAAGGGGATTGTCCGCTACGATATAGCAAAACAGAGACTATATGATGAATATGTCAGAGGAGAATTTAATGCAGCAGCAGCCCACGCAGAACCAGACCTTTTTTGGTCTCGGCATCGCGCCGAAGTTTCTCGACCGTTTACAGGAAATGAAATTTACCACCCCCACGCCGATCCAGCACCAGGCCATTCCCATCGGGATTGAAGGCAAGGACGTGATCGGTATTGCCCAGACCGGAACCGGCAAGACCGTGGCTTTTGGAATTCCGCTTATTCAGAGGCTTTCCCAGCTGACCGGCAGGGGGCTTGTGCTTGTGCCGACCCGCGAGCTTGCGCTCCAGGTCGAACAGGTTCTTCAGAGAATCATTCAGGGGTCCCAGCTCAAGGCTGCGGTCCTTATCGGCGGCGCTTCCATGCACCTCCAGATTCAGGCTCTCAAAAGACACCCGCGTATCCTGATCGCGACGCCGGGCCGTTTGATCGATCATATCAACCAGCGCACCGTCAACGTTTCCGACGTTGAGATCCTCGTGCTTGATGAAGCGGACCGTATGCTGGACATGGGGTTTGCGCCGCAGGTCGAACGCGTCCTTCAGAGCATCCCGAAGGAAAGGCAGACTTTGCTTTTCTCTGCGACCATGCCTCCCGAAATTGTCCGCATCATGACGCGGCATATGAAGCTTCCGGTGCGTATTGAAATCGCTCCGGCCGGCACTACCGCCGACCATGTGACGCAGGAGGTTTTTGTGGTGCGGCCTACGACCAAGCCCGCGCTTCTGAAAAAGATTCTGGAAAAATACCGCGGTACCGTGCTGGTCTTCACCCGCACCAAAGTGGACGCGCGCGTCGTGGCCAGACACATCCGTGAAATGGGTCATCCCGCGGCAGAAATTCATTCCGACCTGAGCATGGGACAGCGCCGAGGCTCGCTTGAAGGCTTCAAAAACGGCAAGTTCCGCGTTCTGGTAGCGACTGATATTGCCTCGCGTGGCATTGACGTCAAGGGCATTGAGCTGGTCATTAATTACGACCTTCCCGATGACATCGAGAATTATGTGCACCGCATTGGCCGCACCGGCCGCGCCGGCCTGATGGGCCATGCGATTTCTTTTGCTGCGCCCGACCAGGGCAGTGAAGTGCGCAGGATCGAACAGCTGATCCGCGGAGCGCTCCCGGTTTCTGAGCACCCTGAAGTGCCGACTGAAAAGTTTCATGGCGGAGCGGCTTCGTCCCGCACTGTTTTTACCTCTCGCCGCCGCCGCGGGGGCGGAGGGTTCAGACGCCGCCGGTAATGTGCCGGGTTTGACGTTTAAAAATCAGGCCGCCCTTCGCGGGCGGCCTTTTTTGTCTCCGGACAAATCTTTTGGTTCTTCCTGATTCCGGGTTTAAAATAGAGATAACAAAAGCGCCAGAAAAGCGCGGCGAGGTGTTTATGAAAACAAAATTCCCAGTCCGTTTTTTAGCCCTTCTTGTGATGCTTTTTGCCGCGGCCGGCAGGCCGGGCTTTTCTGCTCCTGCCCAGGACGGTGAAGAGAAACCCTTTGATATTGAAGCGCAGCGCGTGCGTGAGGCTGAAGAAGCCAAGACCCGCAAGTTGAAGAAAATCGAACCGGACAAAAACCTGCTTCAAAAAGAAATCCCCAAGCCCATCACCAAACCGCTGATGACGGCGGCTGAAAGGGAACGGCTGGCTCAGCTCGAAGAGAAACGCGCCCGGGGCCAGGTGACGCAGACGGAATACGACCTGGAAAAAGACAATCTGGGCCGGGATTCCAACATTAAATTCTAGTTTCCGCTCTGCGGTCCGTGGATCTCGTCAATGGCCGCTATGACTTCAGTCGACTTGGTGAAAAGCGGCTGATGCCCGGTTTTTTTAAGGAGGATCAGTTTTGACTGCGGGATTTTTTCATGCAGGGGATTGGCATTCAGCTCGGGCGAAGCGATAGGGTCCATATCTCCGGCCAGAATGGTGACCGGCACCTTGATTTCTCCGTAACGCGAATTCATTTCTTTCAGCGCGGGGCCGAGCGCCACAAGGTCCTGCCCGTTGTAGCGGAAAGTCTTTCTTCTCAGGGCCTGGCCTACTTCCAGTTTCGCGTAATCTTCACGCACGGGGTCAGGATAAAAACCGGGTTTGGCGAATGAAGCGTCATGCTTGAAAAACTTCAGAGGCTTGATCAGTCCGTAAACAAAGAAATCTCCAAGCACGGGTTTTGAAGCGATCCGGTAGCGAAGGTCGGCTTTGTCATAAGGTTCAATATAAGGCGTGACCAGCACCAGCCCTGAAATTTCTCCGGGGTAATTCATGGCATAGCGCAGCACAAAAGCCCCGCCCGAAGAATGGCCCACCAAAACAGGGTTTTTAATCCCCAGTTCCCGCAGCGCGCTGTGGACCATTTCCACGCGCTCATCGAGCGTCATGTTCTTTTTCGGTCTTTTGCTTTTGCCGTAGCCCGGAAGATCCAGGGCGGTGACGTCGTACCTTTGCGCCAGGGTTTCAAACACCGACATCTGGTAAACCAGCGTGGAGCTGTAGGTGCCATGGATCAGGACAAGGGGGCTGCCCGATCCTTCGCGTACATAATGAAGGGGCGAGCCATTGACGAGCACGGTTCTGCTTTCAGGAGCAGCCTGGGCAGTGTGTGCGCAGGCCAGCAGTGTCAGCATGAACATGATGTGTTTTATTTTTATGGGCATTTAAAAGACTCTACGCCGGGTATCAGCGCCTGGATTTCCTGTTTTTAAAAAGCATTCCCGCCCAGCCGCGTTTCTTCACAATTTTGACGCAGCGGAACGACGGATGACGGAATTTTTTCCGGAACTCTTCGAAATTCTGCACATGCACGCCGCAGAGCGCCAGATGACCGCCCGGAGCTACGCTTGAAAAGAGAAAAGGTTTTATCTGTTCAAGCAGGGCTGTGAAAAGATTGGCGCAGACCAGATCGTATTTTTCTCCGGCCCGCATTTTTGTCACGTCCGCGCGCACCGCCCTGGCATTTTTCAGGCCGTTCGCCTTGAAATTGAACTTCGCGGCCCGGACGGCCAGACTGTCGTGGTCCGCGGCCAGAATTTTTTTTGCGCCCAGCCGGAACGCGGCCACGGACAAAACCCCGGTGCCTGTTCCCAGGTCCAGCACGGACTCGAATTTTCCCGCAGTTTGCTCCACCCAGTCCGTCATGATCCTTGTGGCCGGGTGCTGGCCGGAACCAAAAACGCCTTTAGGGTCGAGGTAAACCGGAAGTCTTTTTCCGGGCTTGAAGTCCTTGCGCTGCCACCAGGGAACCAGCATGAGTTTTTTGCCGACCGGAAACATCTGGTAATCCAGCTGCCATTTATCAAACCAGTCTTCCTTTTCAAGCACCTTCACCTTTATTTTCATGCCGGGGGTGCGGTGTTTTGGATAGAGCGCTTTGATCTTTCGGACCGCGGCTTCATGGCGGGGATAAAATGCGGCTTCGATTTTTCCGGGAGGCTCAAAGATTACAATGTCTCCGGCCCTGACGCCGCAGGTTTCGAGCAGGCCGATGGCCCGGCTCCGGGCATCCGCCGATTCGGGCAGGGAAACGCGTACTTCATAAAAGCGGTAAGAGTGCATGGGCATAATTTATATTCACCTGCGGAATATATCAAGAAAGGTTATAATCAGCACTGCTCCGGAGGGTTTGTCCGGGGCGGCAATTTAATGCCGGAAAGGTTATGCCGATAATTCCTTATGCTTAAAATACCGATACGTTCATTCCAGTACGCCGTACTGGCGACCGCGCACATTATTTTCGCCCTGACTTTTCCTTTCTATTCCGGTGACTTTGCGCGCCTGATGTACCGTTTGAACATGATGGAAAATGTTATCGTCATTTTCTCGATCCCATTTTTTATCGGGATGGTTTATTTCTCAATTACGCGCTGGCACTCGTTTAAAACAGAGCGCAAACTCATTCTGGCGTTCGCTATTCTTGCCTATTGCGCTGTTTATTTTTCCCTGCCCGATCACAAGGAGCGCCTTCATATCATCAGCTTTTCCCTGATGTCGGTTTTGATCTACAAGGTTTTTTCACCCATGACGCGTCTGCGCTGGGCGGGCCTCGCGGGTTTTGCCATCACGTCTTTGACCTGTACGGTGGATGAATGGATCCAGATTTATATTCCCGACCGCACCAGCAATCTCCACGATGTCATGCTCGGTGTTAAAGGCGCCATGCTCGGCGTCCTGATGGCCTGGCTGTTTGACGCTTACAGCCGTAAAGGCCGTCAGGCCCACTCCGGCCACCCTCATCATCCTCCTGTTTCGTGATATAGTTTATTCATGGGTCACGACAAGTCCCGGGTATCGCCTGAACAGGTGCTTTCCGCGATTTACGGTAAAACCTCTCTTGAGACAGGCATGTCTGAAAAGAGGCGCGATGAAGTCATCGCCGCGGCCATCTTTGTAAGCTTCCGCAACCAGGAATTCGGCACGCGCTTCAGGCTTCCCGCGGGTTTCCGCGACGGTGATATTCACGAAGACGCCTCCGGCATTGACATGGTGGTTTCCGATGAGCGGGGCCGGAAGAAAAAACTTCAGATCAAGGGCGTGCATATCCAGCGCTCGATTGAAAGACGGAAGGCCCACAGCACGCGGGGAGTTGCCCGTGTCACGGGTTCAAAATCCCAGAAGCTGATACGCCGCGACTCCGATGAGCTGGCCAGGATCATGCGCGGCGAGCTTTCCAAGATTGACCAGGACTACAACGGTATCTACCTGATTATTCATATCAGCGCGGACCTTGCGACCCAGACCAGCCTGGAGCTTGCCATGCGGCGCAATCAGGACCTGGTCGCGCGTATGCGCGCCAAGGAAGTCTGGTTTCTTCGCGGGGTTCCGGTCCGCGCTCTCCGGGGGAAACAAAGCCAGCCCAACTGCCACGCTTATGAACTGATCAAGGCCGCGCCCGACAAGCGGACTTACTGTTTTGCTTTTTCGCTTTATGCTTTTTCCTGCCAGGCCGATTAATATATAAGTCCTTTATGCCCAAAACCATTTGCATTATTGATGACGAGCCTGGAATCCGCAGCGAGGTCGGCGCATGGCTGGAGGACCACGGCTTTAATGTCATGAGTGCTGCTTCAGGTGATGAAGCATTTGAGAAAATGGGCGAACAGCTGCCCCACCTGGTGCTCCTGGACATCATCATGCCCAGGACCGATGGCCTCGAGGTCCTTTCCAGAATCAAGAACAACGAAAACACCGCGAAAGTGCCGGTCATCATGCTGACGGCGAAGAAAGAAGCCGGTACTATCCTGCGCGCGCAGTCCTTTCGCGCGGATGATTATTTTTTCAAGCCGTTTAATCCTGACGAACTTCTCCGCTCCATCCGCAAGTACGTTTAAAATCCCGCCTAAGCAGGCTATTGACCCTTAAAGATTTTGTTTCTATGCTATTAGCTTACTTGGGAGGTATGTAAAATGCGTAAAGCGATCGGGATTCTGTCTTTTTTTCTTCTTTTAACCCCTTTAACCCTTCTGGCGGAAGACGCGGCTGCGCCTCAGCAGACCATCCAGTCTTTTATCGAGACCATTCAGACCATGGAGTTTCCCGTGAAGGATGCGGCTTCTCATCAGGTTCTTGTTGCCAAAGCCAATGCCGCGCTGGATCTCGACAGCATGGGACAAAAATCGCTGGCCGCGCACTGGGCCGAAGCTTCTCCCGAGGAGCAGAAAAATTTTCTGGAGCTGCTCTGGAAGCTGATTGAAAATTCAGCTTATCCGAAGAGCCGGCGTTTCATGGGAAGTTTTAAAATCGAGTATCCGGAAGTGACCCCGGAAGGAAACGGCGTTTCGGTCCGCAGCGTGATCAAGCAGCAGGAAGAAGCCCTGGACGCGGAAGTCATTTACCACGTTTACCAGAAAGACGGACAGTGGAAAGTGGACGACGTGACGCTGGACGGCGTCAGTATTATTGAGGACCTGAAATACCAGTTTGATAAAATCATCACCCAGTCCGGGTTTGCCGGCCTTCTCGACAAAATGCGCGAACGCCTGGCTGCGGCGGTCAAAGAAAATAATCCTGCCGCGTCATGAAAAAACTCCAGGGGCCTTCCGGCAGCGCTGAAAAGATTCCGTTCGCGCGCAGGCAGGCGAGGTTTATTAACCGGAACGCCCACTGGATCCTTCTGTTTTTTCTTGCCGCAACCGCGGCCCTGGCCCCGCTGGCGGGAAGGCTGCAGCTGCACGCGAATTTCATGAACCTTCTGCCTGCGAAGCACCCCAGCATTATCAATCTTGAAGCGATGCAGAAGGAAATCGGCGGGACCAGTTTTGTTATCGTAGTCATTGAGTCGCCGGATGAATCGGCCGCGCTCCGCGCTGCGGAGCTTTTCAGCAAACGCGCGGAATCTTTCCGCCATGTTGACTTTGTGGACACGCGGACGCATTCGCCCGTGTTTGAAAACCGGAAACTGCTTTTTCTGAGCCTTGAGAGTGTAAAGAAGCTCAGGAAAAATGTTGATGACCTTCTTTCCTATTACCGCCGCAAGACCAACCCTTTTTATGTGGACCTCCTGGAAGAGCAGCCTCCCAAAATTGAAGAGGGGCTGGAGCTGGAGGAGAAAGTTTCAAAGATCGGCGGAGTTTCCGCGAAAGAAAAAAGCAGCTACCTGCAGATTGTTTTAATCAAACCGGATCACCCTATCAGCGATTTCGTCGCCACGCGCGAGATTATGGAGGATGTCCGCGCGGGTTTTGAAGAAGTCAAAAAAGAGCTGAACCTTCCGGTGACCATGGGGATCACCGGACCTTACCGTACGCGTTATGAAGAGTACCGCACGATTACCCACGATCTGAAGCTGACCGGAGCCATTGCCGCAGTCCTGATGGTTCTTATTAACCTGATTGCGTTCAGGAATTTCCGCTCCGTTATTTACGCTTACCTGCCCCTGGCCGTCGGCACCATCTGGATCTGGGCGTTCACGGAGCTGACCATCGGCTACCTGAACCTGATCACCGCGTTTCTCGCCGCCATTTTGTTCGGTATGGGAGGGGACTATACCTTCCATATTCTGGTCAGTTTTGAGGAAGACTTGCGGCTGTCGGGCGGCGACGTGGAAAAAGCCATTGAGATGACTTATGAGGAACTCTGGACCCCGCTTTGGTCAAGCATGTGGACAACGGCCGTGGTTTTCTACGCCATGATCATCAGCGGGTTCGAGGGATTCAGGCACTTTGGAATCATCGCGGGTTTCGGTATTGTGATTTCATTTGTCATTGTCTTGTTTGTCCAGCCCAGCCTTATCGTGCTGATTGAGAAATATTTTCCGGCCAAACGCAAACCCTCCAATGCAGGGTTCACGCCTTCAAAGGCCTTTATCGTTACGGTTATTGCGGGGGGGCTGCTGTTTTCAGCTTTTTCAGCAACGCACATTTCCCAGATGCGTTTTAATTACAACTTCTTCGATCTTCAGGCCAAAAACAATGACGCGACCCAGCTGGCGGAACGCGTGGGAAACTATTTCGGGATTTTTCTCAATCCCGTTGTGTTCATGACTCCGGACCGTGAGGCCGCGGCCAGGCTGGCGGGCGACATCAACCGTTACGCGGCGGCCCACCCGGGAACCTATTTTGATTTTGCGGCTTCCATCAATTCGCACGTGCCGCGTGATCAGGAGGCGAAAATCAAGGAACTGGCGGAGGTGATTCCGGTCCTGGAAAAGTACAGGCCGGTCCTGCGCAAGCTGGACCCGGAAATGCGTAAAAAAATACAGGACCTGGAAAAACAGCTTTCGCCTGTGCCTATGACCGTTGAGGATCTTCCGGACGGAATCCGCGGGCAGTATGAAGGTAAGAATAAAAACTTGTCCGCGGTTTTTATTTATCCCGCCCATTCCATCATGGACGGAGCCAATGCCCAGAAGTTTGTGGATGAAGCAAGGCGGTTTCCCGCGCCTGAAGGGGTCCGGCTGGCGGGTGAGCCGGTCATTTATGCGGACATTCTGAATTTAATCGAAAAGGACACACCTCTTGCCGTGGGGATTAGCGCCATTGTGGTCTTTCTTCTCGTTCTAATCCATTTCCGCAGGCTGGACCACGCGCTCTGGGTTCATGCGCCGCTGGCTCTTGGCATCCTCTGGATGGTCGGGATGATGAAGATGGCCGGCCTGCAGTTCAATTTCTTCAATATGGTGATTGTCCCCGGTATTCTGGGAGTGGGTATCGACAACGGGATTTATATTTTTGACCGCTACAAGGCGCGGCGGAGCGAGAATTTTTTTGAGAGCATGAAGAAGTCGCTCAAGGGCGTCATGCTGTCGTCGGCGACCAACCTCTCAGCGTTTGCCAGCGTCATGTTCGCGACGCACAGGGGGATGGCCTCGATGGGGAAGCTGGGATTTTTCGGCTTTATGGGATGCCTTCTGAGCTCCGTTGTTTTCATTCCCGCGCTTATAGAGTTTTTTGAACTCAAATACTCCAGCCGTGTGTTCGCGCGTACTGAAAGTTCCGCTCAGGAAAGCGAGAAAAACTAGGCCGTTTTTTTCGCCTTCTCTTCCAGAAGGTCAAGCTCGTTGTATAGAACGTAAGATCCTATCTGCAGAGAACCGTCCGGGTATTTCGCGATGTGAATGTTTCCCGCCTCAGACCGCTCGATATTGGTTTTGATGAAATCGCGGGTGCTCTGGTCCTTCTTGTAACGGTGGCGCATCAGCCACATCCCGCCGCGGTAAGCTTCCAGGGACTTGTACCATGACCCGTCGTGATAAAACTCCAGGTCGGTCGCGCCTTTGAGGCGTTTAAAGAGATAAACCTGCTTGTCCGCTTCCGTCTGTTTGCTGTTCAGGTATTCCTTGAACTCCTGGGTATTCTCAATGTCAGACGGCCCCATATAGGCTTTTTCTCCGTTTGCCAGAATGCCTTTCTGGTAGGAGGTCGTGGCGCATCCGGACAGCAGTGAAAGGGCGGCAAGGATCAGAAGGAAAGTCTTTTTCATTTTTCTCCCCAGGTTTTTATCCGGCCGGCTCAAGCTCGGGCGCGGGTGTGTTTGCAGGTTCTTTTGTTTCAGGAACCGCGGGATTTGCCGCGGGTTCAGGTTCAGCCGTCTTCGCGTTCAGGTGATGGCGGCCGGGGCATTTTTTATTGGGAATATGCAGCCCGATGCCGATGTCCGGAACGTCTACGGGAACGGGGAAGGTCGCAAGCTGAAGCAGGCCCGCCGCGGTGTAGACGAAAGTTTTCCCCACGCCGGCGGAAAGGCCTTCCCATTGCTCTTTATATTCTTTTTCATTTGCTTCAGTCCAGATAAAGAGCCAGGAAAAAAGAGTGTGCTTCAGGCCGAATTTGAATTTCCCGCCTGTCTTGGACATGTATCCGGAATTTTGCGCCCAGGGAGACGCCTGTGCCGGCGTTGAAGCGGCCATAAGCAAAAGGCAGAGCAGCGCGGTTTTTTTACTGATATTCAGCAGAAAGGCCTCCTTCGGGAAGGGGAACGTCCACGGGAAGAAAGAAAGTCACCAGGTGGATGGCGCCGCCTGCTGTGTCTGAAACGGTAAGGGCCGCACCTCTTGCCAGGCCCTTGAGTTTATTCTGGTCTTTTGCGAGTTCAAAGAAAATCGAAGTCCAGCCCGAGGAAAAATTAAGAAAACCAAAACCAAACTTGTGGGTGATTTTTTCCGTGTACGACTCTTTGGAAGCCCAGGGGCTTGGAGGAAAGGAAATTCCTGCCGAGGCCGGGGGTGCCGCGGCGCAAAGAAGGCTGATCAACAAGATAAGACGTTTCAAATTCAGGTCCCCGTGCTTTGTTTTAAACGGTGGCGTCAACGGGTTCCCATACTAATTATGGAGAATAGGGAAGTCAAGTCTCCGGGGAGCCCTGACATCAGGATGAGGAAAACCCTGTTGCAAATAAAAGGCGTCTTGGCTACACTAACTGCCCCCGTATTTACCGGTGCAAGAGTGGCCCAGGCAGTGTTTTTAGAGTTCTTTGCTGAATAAAATCCGGGGCCGCAAGTCCAATTACGAAAACCTATTAACCCGTAGCGAGTTCTATGCAGGAAATAACAGCAGTCCAGAAGCTTATCGATACAGTCATTGAGTATTCCGTAAATTACGGCTTTCAGGTGCTTGGCGCCCTGATCATCCTTCTTCTCGGGTTCGGGGTTGCCAACTGGGTCGGAAACCTTCTTTCAAAAGCCTTCGCCAAGAAGAAGATGGATGTCACCCTTTCAGGCTTCCTCACCACCTGCGTCCGCATGATTATCCTGGCCTTTGCCTTTATTATCGCCCTGGGCAAGTTCGGCATTACGATAGCTCCTTTTATCGCGGCGCTCAGCGCCATGGCTTTTGGAGCCAGCTTTGCCATTCAGGGGCCGCTTTCCAACTATGGAGCGGGTATCAGTATTATTCTGAGCCGGCCCTTTGTGGTGGGAAACACGATTACGGTTTCCGGGGAAACCGGCATTGTCCAGGAAGTCAAACTTGCCTGCACGGTGCTGAAAAACGCGGACGGCGTTGAAATCACCATTCCAAACAAAAGCGTTGTGGGGCAGATTCTGCACAATTCCAAGGAATACAAGGTGGTCACGGCCAGTATCGGCATCAGCTATGATTCTTCGCCGGATTCCGCGATTGAGCTGATTCATCAGGTGCTCAAAAAGTTTCCGAATGTCGTGCATCAGCCCGCGCCGCAGGTGGGCATTGAGTCTTTCGGCGATTCTGCGGTCAATATCGCTTACCGTTTCTGGGCGCCGACCGTGGAGTATTTTCAGACCCTCTATGAGGTCAACAAGTCCATCTTCAATGCGTTCAACCAGGCGGGCATCAAGATTCCTTATCCTCAGCGTGATATCCGCATTATTTCCCAACCTGCAGTTTCTAACCGGTAGAGAGGAATTATGTTAAAGAAAATTCTTTTTTTTCTCGTTTTTGTCATTGCTGCCGTTGTTGCCGTTGTTTTTTGTGCGGGCAATATTGTTCTGGCCAAAGGCATGGAAGCGGCCCTTGGCGTGCCCGTTTCTGTTGAAAAGCTGAACCTTGGCCTGGCCAAAGGTGAATTTGGAATTTATGGGATGGTCATTGATAACCCTGCCGGTTTCAAGGAAAAGACGCTGGCGTCCATTCCGGAAGTTTATGTCAAGGTGTCCATTCCTGAACTGCTGCAGAAAAAAGTCCATGTGGAAATGGTCCGCGTGAATATTGACCTGGTCACGGTTGAACGCAGCTCGGGCGCCCAGTTCAATCTGAAGCAGCTTAAACCCATGCAGGCCCAGCCCCAGGCGCAGGCCCAGCCCTCTTCACCCAAGCCTTCCGGCCAGAAAGCGGAGGCTGTTCCGGTCCAGATTGATGATGTCCGCCTCAGCCTCGGCAAGGTCCGTTACATTGACCCCACGCTTCCGAGCAAGGATTTTAACCTTGGCATCAAGGATCAGGGAATGCCCAAGGTCGAAAGTTTTGCACAGCTTGTGCGCCA
>CAZIQJ010000022.1:0-5122 GCA_964541285.1 uncultured bacterium
AATAGTGTCGATAATGCGAAGGTTATTGGCGCGAAGGCTGGAGCCGGTTTCCGTGGCTTCGACGATCGCGTCGACCAGACGCGGCGGCTTGACCTCAGTCGCGCCCCAGGAAAATTCCACGTCCGCTTTCACGTTGTTCTTTTTAAGATAATTTTTAGTGGCGTTGACCAGCTCGGTCGAAATTTTCTTGCCGTTCAGGTCCTTGACACTTTTAAAGGGAGAATCGTTGTGCACGGCCAGCACCCAGCGGACAGGGTTGCGCGTGCGCTTGGAATACTGCAGTTCGCAGAGTTCCTCGACCTTGGATTCGTTTTCCAGAATCCAGTCGTGGCCGGTCAGACCGCAGTCAATAATTCCCTCTTCAATGTAACGGGACATTTCCTGCGGACGGAACAAGATGACCTCGATTTCCGCGTCATCGATAGAAGGAAAATAGGAACGTGAGCCTGTGGAAATGCTGAAGCCCGCTTTTTTGAAAAGCTGGTACGTGGCTTCTTCGAGGCTTCCCTTGGGGAGAGCGATTTTGAGCTTCTGTTTTGTCTCGGTCATAGAGAACCGGAATTGTATATTTTTGCTTGAGGGGTGTCAACCCCAAGCTTATACTGGGCGGCGCCTATGAATACAGCACTTGCTCAAACCCTTATCGCCTTCAGCGTTGCCAGCGCCGGAGCCCTGACAGCCGTCACGGCCGGAGTTTCCCATAAACAGCTCTGCGCCCTGATCAGTTTCGCCGCGGGCAGCCTGCTGTCCGTGACCTTTTTCCACCTTCTGCCGGGCGCCTGGGGAGTCGTTCCCCTGCCTGCTCTGGGCCTGGCCGTGGTTTCAGGTTTCATCCTCTTTTATGTCATCAGCCGCTATGTTTTTCACATGTGTCCGGCCTGCGCCGCCTCGCACTTCGAAGAACAGGAAGCTTCCAAACTCAAAAGCATGTACCTTCTGCTGGCTTTCGCGCTGACCATTCACAATATCATGGACGGACTGGCGATCGCGCTGGATCAGCACCAGGCGCTTCATTCTTCCGTCTTTCTGACTATTTCCTTCCACAAATTTCCCGAAGGCCTGGCGCTGTGCGCGCTTTTAATGCGCTCCGGCCAGAACAAAACCAAAGCTTTCCTCATGGCGCTTGCCTTTGAGGCTTCAAGTTTTCTGGGATGGCTTCTGGGGGCATCACTGCTGAAAGGTTCCGCGGAAAGCGTCTGGCTGCACATGATCCTGATGCATATCGGCGGAGGATTTATTTACCTGTCGCTTCACGCCACGCTGAATGAGATGGAAACGCATTCCCCGCGTTTCATCTTTCTGTTTTTCCTCTGCGGATTTATCCTGGTCGGCCTGCTGCGCTGACCTTATCTGGCCATTCCCGCCCATTTCAAAAAAAACTGATGCAGTGCATAGGCCCCGGCAAGAAGCCCGACGGCCATGGCAAAAGTCAGCGGGAAATTCATTTTCAGCCAGCGGTTTAAAATAAACGGCACGAAAAAAAGCAGGGAAAGAGGGACCGCGGAAATAATCGAAACCGCGAACGCGTTCACCTTGTCCATATCGCGCGTTCCCAGCCAGGAAAAAGTCAGGCTCAATATCGAAACCAGCGGAAGGGCCACGATGAATCCCGCAAGGACGGTGTTGCGGTTTGCCAGCGAAGAAGCGGAAGCAATAATGACCGAAGAAATCAGGATTTTAACAACAAAGAAAAGCATGCTTTTTCAGTAGTCTTTTCCGCCCAAAAACCGGTCGAGCTTTGAGAAAACCACCAGGATAAAAAGAGAGAAGGCCGTGGTCAAAACAGCGGCATGATACATGCCCATTCCGCAGGCCAGACCAATGCCGGCAGCGGTCCAGATACCGGCCGCCGTGGTCAGCCCCTTGATGCTTCCGTGTTCAGAACGCAAAATGGCGCCGGCACCCAGAAAGCCGATACCGCTGATAACCTGGGCGGCAATGCGGGAAGGGTCCACGTTCGCCTTTGCGTATATCTGATAAATTTCAATGGAAAGAATCATGATGAGCGAGGACCCCAGGCAGACAAGCGCGTACGTGCGCACGCCCGCGTCCTTGCCGTGACTTTCGCGTTCAAGCCCGATCAAACCTCCGAGAAACGCGGCCACAAAAAGTTTCACGGTGATTTCCAGATCATGCATTGAAACAAACGGCATAGTCACTCCTTTATTTTTTCCGGCCCATCTTCAGGTTCGGGACGCCTGTCAGCGTCCACTTCGACTTTTTGCCCTTCTTGTAAAGCTCATAGCCCCGCCGCGCGATCATACCCGCGTTATCAAGGCTCAGAATTCTTTCCGGGAACCAGACCTTGATCCCCCGCTTCGCACCTTCTTCAGGCAGCCGGCTGCGGAGCGCGGAATTGGCGCTGACTCCCCCTCCAACCACCACATCCTTCACCTTCTTATATTCGGCAGCATCCAGCGTTTTATCCACCATCCATCCCACCACGGATTTCTGGAAACTGGCCGCGATATCCGCCTTGAATGTGTCCGTCATCTCGTTTTTCTGGGAAGCGTACAGCACCGCGGTCTTGATCCCGCTGAAACTGAAGTCAAAAGGATTGTCCTGCCTGGGCTTTGTAAAACGGAAAGCGTCCGGATTCCCCTTGCCCGCCAGCTTGTCCATGACCGGGCCGCCCGGATAACCCAGCCCCAGGATTTTCGCGACTTTGTCATAAGCCTCACCCGCGGCGTCATCCACCGTCGAACCCAGGACCGTAATTTTTTCAGCCTTATGGTATGAAATCATGGAGTGTCCGCCTGAAACCAGCAGACCCACATAGGCCCCCGGCGTTTTGGCGCCGATGAAATTCGCCACCAGATGCGCTTCAAGGTGATTGACGCCCACAAGCGGAATTCCAAGACGAAGCGCCAGTGCCTTGGCAAAAGAAATTCCGACCAGCAGTGACCCGATCAATCCCGGACCTTCGGTCACGGCAATCAAATCCAGGTCCGTGATTTTAACGCCCGCTTCACTCAGCGACTCCTGAAACACCACGTCCATCTGTTCAAGAGAATGGCGCGAGGCAATTTCAGGCACAATGCCGCCGAAAGGCTTGTGCTTGAAAAGGCTGGAAGAAATGACATTGGAAAGAAGCTTGTCCCCGTCTTTCAAAACCGAGCAGGAAGTTTCGTCACAGGAGGTTTCGATGCCGAGGGTATACATGAAAATCAGGAAATTTTTTTGATCAAAATTTCGTTCGCGAGCTTGGGGTTTGCTTTGCCCTGCGTGGCCTTCATGAGCTGCCCAACCAGAAAGCCCAGGGCCTGCTGCTTGCCGGCCTTGAAGTCCGCGACGGATTTCTCGTTGGCCGCGATAATCTTGTCCGCGGCTTCTTCAATAACTTTGGTGTCCGTGACCTGGACCCAGCCCTTTTCTTTCACGATTGCGTCCGCGGATTTTCCTGTTTCAAACATCAAAGGCAGAACGTCTTTGGCGATTTTTCCGCTGATAGTGCTGTTGTCAATCAAAGCCACAAGGCCGGCCAGGTCTTTGGGTGAAACCGGCGATTCCGTGATGCCTTTTTTGGCCACCTTCAAAAGGGCCAGCAGTTCCGACTGGATCCAGTTGCTCACCAGCTTGGGGTTGGCTTTTTCCTTAACGCAGGCTTCAAAATAATCCGCCAGCTCCTTTTCTTCCACCAGCACAAAGGCGTCATATTCCGTCAGCCCGAAATTTTTGCTGAAACGCTCCGCGCGCTGCACAGGAAGCTCGGGAAGAGTTTTGCGCAATTTCTCAACAGCTTCGCGCGAAATCGTGAAAGGCACCAGGTCCGGCTCCGGAAAATAACGGTAATCATGCGCTTCTTCTTTTGAACGCATCAGCACAGTCTGGCCGCGGTCATCATTCCAGAGACGCGTTTCCTGGCTGATCTTGCCGCCGCCTTCAATAATTTCAGTGTGACGGGCAATTTCATGCTGAATGGCCTTTTGCACGGCCTTGAAAGAGTTCAGATTTTTGATTTCGGTCTTGGTGCCGAATTTCTCCTGGCCCACAGGGCGGATCGAAACGTTGGCATCGCAACGCAGCTGGCCTTTTTCCATGTCACAGTCGCTGACTCCCAGGTACTGCACAATGGCTTTAAGCGCGGTCAGATAAGCGTAAGCTTCTTCCGCGGAGCGGATGTCCGGCTCGGAAACAATTTCAAGAAGCGGGATTCCGGCACGGTTGTAATCCACCAGGCTGCCGTCCTTGATGCCTTCATGTAAAAGCTTTCCCGCGTCTTCTTCAAGGTGCGCGCGCGTCACGCCGATTTTGGTTTTCCGGAACTGGCCCTGCGCGTCCTTGAACTCGACTTCCAGAAATCCGTTTTTATTGACCGGCTGGTCAAACTGGGAAATCTGGTAGGCCTTGGGAAGATCGGGGTAAAAATAATTTTTGCGGTCAAATTTCAGCCGCTCATTGATTTCGCAATTCAGCGCCAGGCCGATTTTCATGCCGAACTCAAGCGCCTTGCGGTTTAAAACAGGAAGGCTTCCGGGCCAGCCCAGACAGACCGGGCAGGTGTTCTTGTTCGGCTCCGCGCCGAACTCGGCTTCACAGGCGCAGAAAAGCTTGGTTCTCGTACCCAGCTGAACATGGACTTCAAGCCCGATGACAGGTTCGTATTTCACAGCTTCGGCCTCTTTTTATAAATTTCCGTTTCCTGCTCAAACGTGTACGCCGCACGAAAAATGGTTTCTTCGTCAAACGGACGCGCCATGAGCTGCATGCCGATGGGCAGGCCGCCGCTGGTAAAACCGCTGGGCAGGGACATGGCCGGAATTCCGGCCAGATTCACGGGGATGGTAAAAATATCGGAAAGATACATGGCCAGCGGGTCGTTGGACTTTTCCCCGATCTTGAACGCCGCGGTGGGCGCGGTCGGGGTCAGGATCACGTCCACTTCATTGAAAGCTTTCTCAAAATCCTGCCGGATCAGCGTGCGGACTTTCTGGCCTTTCAGATAATAAGCTTCGTAATAGCCGGCGGACAAAACAAAAGTTCCAAGCAAAATACGGCGTTTGGCTTCGCGCCCGAAACCCGCGTCGCGCGTGTCAAAATACATGTCACGCAGGTTAGACGCCGGAGCGCGCAGGCCGTACTCCACGCCGTCAAAACGGCCCAGGTTGGAGCTGGCTTCTGC
>CAZIQJ010000022.1:5132-17037 GCA_964541285.1 uncultured bacterium
CAATGTAATAAACCGCGACCGAATGTTCCGTATTGGGAAGACTGACGGTCTTGATTTCCGCGCCCAGCTTTTTATAAATTTCAGCGGCCGCGCGCACGCTCTTTTCAATTTCAGGGTCAATGCCCTCAATAAAATATTCTTTGGGCAGGCCAATCTTCAGGCCTTTGACATCGCGCTTCAGCGACCGGGTGTAATCCGGCACGGCTCTGGAAGCGGACGTGGAATCGCGGTGGTCATGCCCCGCGATAACATTCATCATGATGGCGGAATCTTCCACAGTGCGGGTCAGAGGTCCGATCTGGTCAAAGCTGGAACCAAACGCGATCAAACCGTAACGGGAAACAAGGCCGTACGTCGGTTTCAGGCCGACCACGCCGCAAAACGCGGCTGGCTGACGGATAGAACCGCCGGTGTCACTGCCAAGCGCGGCAGGCACAAGCCCGGCCGCGACCGCTGCCGCGGAACCGCCGCTCGAACCGCCAGGTACGCGCTCCGTATCCCAGGGGTTGCGGACAGGACCAAACGCGGAAGTTTCGGAAGAAGATCCAAAAGCAAATTCATCCATGTTGCAGCGGCCAAAAAGCGTGGCGCCCGCTTCTTTAAGTTTTTCAATGACCGCGGCGTCATACGGGGGAATGTGTCCGGCAAGAATTCTGGAAGCGCAGGCGGTTTCGCGGCCCTGCACGCAAATATTGTCCTTGATGCCGATGGGAACGCCGTGCAAAACACCTTTGGCGTCAGAAAGCACAGGCGCGGTCTGCTCCGGCTTGAGAAGAGCGTTGAGTTTGGGGTTAAACGCGGCCGCTTTTTCGGCATAGGCCTTCAGCACTGCCTGTGCGCCGTCCTTGCGCGCGGCTTCCGCCGCTTCTTTTAAAGTCCAGTCCGCGCTCATTCCCGGTCCACCACTTTGGGTACTTTGAAAAACTTGCCTTCTCGCAAAGGCGCGTGGCCCAGCGCCGCATCGCGCACGTTCGAAGGTTTCGGCTCATCTTCACGGAAAACGTTTTCAATATTAAGGACATGGCTGGTCGGCTCCACGGACTTGGTGTCCAGGGCTTCCAGTTTTTTGACGTACTGAAGGATGGCGGAAAGCTCCCCCGCAAGTTTCGCTTTTTCCTCAGGCTTGAGGTTCAGGCGGGCAAGCTCGGCGATTTTATCGATATCAAAACTCATAAATCCTTTATTACGGTACCGGTTCTGGCCGGGACAGGTTTGAAAGAATTATTTTTAATCCGGTCCTGCAAACCTGTCCCGCAGCAGAACCGGTACCGGGTTTAAGAGGTTAGCATGCCGGAGGGAAAAGTGTCAAACGCTGGGCAGGCTCAGGCTTTAAGGCGATCAGCAGAAAACCCGCCGATCCAAAGACCTATCCCGAGCAGAACAAAACCCGCCGCAAGGTTCAGCAAAATATTCAGAGCGGCAGGAAAAGGCCCTTGCTCGCGCAGCAGGTAAAAAGATTCGAAAACAAGGGCGGAAAAAGTGGTAAAGGCTCCGCAAAACCCTGTAATCAGCATCAGTTTGGCAGAAAAACCAAGACCTTTCTGCAAATCAAGGGCGGCGAACAAACCCACCAGAAGGCATCCTGCGGAATTAACCGCCAGCGTACCGTAAGGAAACGCTGAGGCATGGCCGCGCCCCATGACCCAGCCGGAGAGAAAGTAGCGTGCAAAAGTCCCGGCAACGCCGCCAAGCGCAAGCCAGACTAACCGCGTCATTTTAAACAGCGCCCGCGAGGTGCATGCTGCCCGTGGGCGTCAAAACTCCTCCCGCCGGCTCCAGCGTGACCGCGAACTTGTCGACCTTCGTGTTTTCAGGAATAGGCGCCACGGTGAAATGCGCGCAGCCATGGTCATCCACGGTAAAAGTGCCTGCGGGAATGGTCTGGGTGCCTGAAATGGCCCACAGCTCGTATACTTTTCCTTCAGGAAGTTTGGAAAGATTGTTGGCCAGGAAAATCCCCTTGCAGGTCTTGGGGTTCCAGAACACTTTTCCATTGGCGTCGGAAGTCGGTTCCATGGCCGCGAGCGGAATCATCTGCGTCTCCGGCTGGGCAAGCGCGCTGGCCATGCTTTTATATTCCGTCATTTTTTTACGCGCTAAAAAAAGATTGGCTCCAAGCGCGGTCACAAGGCACGCCATCACAAGGGCCGCGCCCCAGTTGAAGACCACGACACGCGCTCCGGCCGCAACAGGAACCGCGGCAACCTGCCCGATTTCCTGCATGATCCGGTCCTTGACGTAAGCAGGAGCGGAGACCATTGAAAGAGATTTTGGGAGAAGCGCCAGGGTCTCTTCCGCCTGACGGATGTGGTTTTCGCAAAGACTGCAGCCTGATTTCAGATGAACTTCGAAGTTCTCGAGTTCACGGCCGTCCAGAGCTCCGGCCGCGTAAATATCCGCCAGTTCCAGCCAGTTTGCGTGGTCCATCATAATGTCTCCCCTGATTTCGTTTTAAGCACGGCTCTTAACCTTGCGAGCCCGTCCCGGATCCGGGTTTTAACCGTTCCGACCGGCACATCGATCCTTTCGGCAATTTCTGACTGCGTCAGACCCTCAAAATAGGCCAGTTCCAGGGCCTGCTTTTGAACGTCGGAAAGCTCATCCAGGGCTCCCCCGACCGTCAGCCGGACCTCGCTGTGGATATTGCCCTTCTGCTCCAGCTCCTCGGTCCGGTTCTTGGAGAAGTCCTCGTATGAACTCCCTCCTACTTGCCGTCTACGAAGCGACCTGAGCTTATCGATTGCCCTACTTTTAGTAATTGTGATGATCCAGGCCTCAGGCTTGCCCCTCTGGGGGTTGTAATCGGCGGCCCGGTTCCATATCTGGACAAAGACCTCCTGAAGGAGGTCTTCGGCATCGGCCCGGCTCCTCAGGATCCTGAGGGCCACGGTAAAGGCAAGGCCGGAATAGACATCATAAAAGCGGGAAAAAGCCTGGCGGTCCTGCCGGGCAATGCGGTGAATCAGCTCAATCGCTTCTGCGGAGACTAGAGGGCTTGCCATAGAGGAATATCTACCACAAACCCCCGCCTCTGGCAAATAGAACTCCCCCCAATCCGCGGCAGGGGCCGGGGCGTAGAGTTCTTTGAAAGGCAAATAACGCTTAAGGAGTCTGACATGGCATCTAAAAGATTCAGGTTTTGGTCCTTTTTAATAAGCATACTCGGGACGGCAGTCCTTGGAGGCGTTTCAAACGCCAGCGCGGAATCCCTTCACCAGGATTCCCTGACCGCGATGAACAACCCGGTCTCTTATAAATCGGCATTGGACAAGGAATCTTTGGACTTTTCCGGTTCCCCTCTTTCTCTGGAAACCGGGAAGCCTGTCCATACCGACCTGGACGCGGGGTTAATGGAAGCGTTCGCGGGCCTTTCGCAGCAAAAAAAGAAAAGGACTCCTTACGATCCTTTCCGGGCGGCGCGCCTGCTCATGACCTGCGCTTAAGCGCTCAAGAGCAGTTCCGCCTGCCGCCGTTCGGAGGTGCCGGATTTGATCATGTTCTGAATTTCAAGTTTTCCGGACTTGCCGATTCTTTTTAAAATCACCAGCACTCTTTCTCCTGGAACAATATTCCGCGTCTTTTGGAAATCACGGAACGGAAACGTTTTCTCCCCGCCCGCAGAACCTTTCAGCTCACTTAAATTTTCAAACGTGACCATGGCCAGCGGCAGGGCCGCGTAGTCAAAACCCATTGAGGTCACCAGGATTTCCCTGACATTTCCTTCCACGACTGTGTCCGCGGAGCGGCACGCTTCAAGAAAAGCGTCTATTGAGGGATCCGGAGCGCGTTTTTCAGGCACAGGCATCAGACTTTCCGCTGAAAAATCACGCGCGGACAAAAATCCGGCAAAAGGAGCGCACATCAAAAAACAAAATAAAATTGTTTTAAAAAGTTTTTCCAAAATCTTTCCCAGAATTTTCATTTTTTTAAAATTTTCTCTTAGTGATTTTCCATTCTTGCCCGATACTGGAATGTAGAAAAACAAAGCTTCACGGTTCTCAAGTTTCTCGGGTGAAACTAAGGAGGTCGTTATGAAGTTGTTCCGTTTTTTTACCTTCGCTGTTTTTTTTGCGCTCACCGGCACCGCTTACGCCATGATGATGGACATTCCGGTTTTTTCTTCTGTTCACTGGATACAGCCCCAGGCTCCGGCTGTTTCCAAAAATCCTTTTCTTGCCAGAAAAGCATCAGCCAAAAAATCAGTTTCAAAAGCAAAGATGGAAAGCCGGCTGGATTTTCTGAAGCAGGAATTCATGGTCGCGCGCGCGCTGGAAAAAAGCTCTTAAGTCCGGACAGCGGCCGTACGTGCGGCCGCCATGCCTGCCAGCCTGCCGCTGGCCCAGGCCCACTGGAAATTAAATCCCCCGATACGACCGTCCACGTCCAGAATTTCTCCGGCAAAAAAAAGCCCCTTCTGCTTTAAGGACTCCAGTGTCAAACGGTCTACCTCCAGCAAGTCAATACCTCCGGCCGTGACCTCTGCCTTGGCATAGCCCATAGAATCATAAACTGAAAGCTCGCAATTAAAAATCACGCGTATCAAGGCCTCACGGCTTTCGCGCGAAAGCTGGTTCAGCACAAGAGACGGAGTGACAGAAACTTTCTTCAGCAGAACTTCTGTAAAGCGCTCCGCGAAAAATCCGCAGAGAAAATTTTTGAGCGTGCGGGAAGGTGACGCCAGGGTTTCATTTTTAATCAGCTCGCGGAATTCATCTTCTTTTCTGGCAGGCAGAAAACTGGCCGTGATCTTCCGGTCGCTTTCCGGCGCGCGCAGCCAGTAGCGGCTGACATTCAGCGCGGCCGGACCGCTGAAACCAAAATGAGTGAAAAGAAAATCATCCTCAAAAGAAACTTTTTCATCTGCCTGCCGGAAAGTCAGACGGACCGGGAGCGAAAGACCGGAAAGCGAAGTCCAGTCCTGATCGCGGCTTTTAAGAGGCGTCAGCGCGGGCGTGGTGCGGATCAGCGTATGGCCGAACGAAGAAGCAAGCTCATAACCGGTTCCGTCGCTGCCCGTCCCCGGATACGAAAGCCCGCCTGTAGCGAGAATAACGGTGCGGGCGCGGTAATTGTCTTCCGTCCGCGTTTTGAGAACAAAAAACTCTTCCCCTTTTTCAGCGTGAATGATTTTTCGGAAGGTTTCCATTTCCACGCCCAGACGCGTGCATTCCCGCAAAAGCGCTTCCAGCACGGTGCGGCTCGAATGCGTAACCGGAAAATATTTACCTCCCGGCTCCAGCACGCACTCCACGCCGATAGACCTGAAAAACTCCAGGGCTTTTTCGGAAGAAAAAGATTTCAGGACGGATTTTAAAACGAATTTTTTTCCAGCTTCAAAATCGCGCTCCGTCACGGTCTTGTTCGTGACATTGCAGCGCGTACCGCCGGACATCAGGATCTTGGCGCCGACTTTCTCCTTGGCATCCAGAAGAAGCACGCGCGCTCCCTCTGCCCGGGCCGCGATCGCAGCCATAAGCCCGGCCGCTCCGGCGCCGACTACGGCAACGTCCCATACCTGAGCGCTCATGCTTTTTTGATCTCGAGAATTTCCACGTACAGCCCCCACATGTGGTAGCTGACCAGGCTGTCATTTTCTTTTGCCCTGAACTTCACGCGCATGCCGTCTCTGCGGAATTCTTCAGGCAGGAAAACCGGGTCATAGTGCGTGCCGTCATCGCCTTCAATACCGTAGAAGCCGCCTTCAAAAGGCACATGCTTGACCGTGCCTCTGATTGAAAGGTCGCCGGCCTTCTGGCCCGTGGCGCAGGAAGAAAAAACCAGAAGCATCAAAAATAAAAAAACGGCCTTCCTCATATCACCTCAAACGGTCAAAACAGTTTTCAAGAACGTCGTGCGCGTTCTCAAGCACAGGCTCTCCATCGCCCGCCAGAAACATGTCAAACGAAAGAGAAAAAAGCCTGCGAAGTCCGGCCTGCGCCCTGGGCACATCCGCGTACTTTTCGTCCGGCAGCATATTCAGCTGGCCCGCGGGATAACCGATCAGGGCATCGCCCGCGATCAGGATTTTCTGGTCCTTCAGATAAAACGCGCATTCGCCCGGGGACTTCTGGTTCTTGAGGTGAATAACCTGAAGCCCGCACAAAAGCTCCTGCCCGTCGCGGAAAACAGAATCGGGTTTTTCCTTCAGCAAAGGCGCATCGCTTTCATGAATCGCCACAGGAATTTTAAAATGCTTGCGCAGCGTCCAGCACATGCGCTCGTGGTCCTTGTTGGTCAGGTAAATCATGTCAAAGGGACCGTGCGCCTGAAGCTCCACGCAGCCCGCATTGTCCATAAAAACAGGGTCAATCAGCACGCGCTTTTCCGCTCCGCGCACCAGCGTGCCGTTAAAAAAGTAGCCTTTTTCCTGCGAAAGCCATGACCAGGTCAGGATTCCGTCGTTTATCTTTTTGAATTTCATGATTTGGAATCCTTGTTTTTGGAAGGAACTTCCTTCAAATGCCCGGCAAGAACCAGAAAATCCTTTAAAAGCAGTTCTTCGCCGCGCACCGTCAGCGTCCATCCCTGATTTTTAAAAATCTCTTCCAGATTTTCACGTTTTACGCCCGGCACATAATGCTTCAGAAGACTGAGAAGGGTTTTTCGTCTCTGCGAAAAAGCGATTTCAATCAGCCGGAACATCCGCTTTTCAAGCGCAGGCTCCAGCCGTTCGGCCTCAGACCGGAATTTGAATTCCAGTACCGAGGAACTGACTTCGGGCCGCGGCGTAAAGCAGGCCGGCCCCACATCAAAAGCGTGTTTGACCTGCGCGGCATAATGCATGGCCAGCGTCAGACGGCCATAATCCTTGGATCCCGGCGACGCCATGATCCTCTGCGCCACTTCCTTCTGCATCATCAGGACCGCGGATTCAATCCTCGCGCTGTTCTCAACCAGATAAAAAAGAATGGGCGCGGTAATGTAGTAGGGCAGATTGCCCGCGACCTTGATAGTCTTGATGCGCCGGTTTTTGAAAACACTTTTAAAATCAAAGTCCAGAATGTCGCTTTCCACCACTTCCAGCTCGCCGTGATTCCCCCATTCTTCACGGAGAATAGGCACAAAGCGCGGGTCTTTTTCCACGGCCAGGACTTTGGCCCCGCGTTCAAGCAGGGCGCCGGTCAAAGCGCCAAGGCCCGGTCCGATTTCAAAAACCCATTCTCCAGGTTTGAGGTCCAGGCAGTCCACGATCTTGCGCTGGATATTGGGGTCCACAAGCAGGTGCTGGCCCATGCGGCCGCGGATGGGAAGAGAATATTTTTTTAAAAGGTCGATCTGGGTCTGCATGCGATGATTCTAGCGGGAACAGGCTTTAAGGAGAAGCTCTTCCGCAAGACGGAGCGACGCCTGGAAAGAAGCGGGGTCGGCCTGGCCGGTGCAGGCAATATCAAACGCCGTACCGTGGTCCGGGCTGGTGCGGATAAAAGGCAGGCCCAGCGTGACGTTCACGCCGTCGCGGAAAGCGATCATCTTGAAAGGCGCCAGCGCCTGGTCATGGTACATGCTGACCACCGCGTCGTAACGGCCTTCATAAGCGTCAAAAAAAAGCTGGTCCGCGGAAAGCGGGCCTTCAGCCGCGATTCCCTTTTTGCGCGCAGCAGCCACGGCGGGCCGGATTTCCTTTTCATCCTCGGTGCCGGTTTCTTTTCCGTGAGGATTGAGCGCGCAGACCGCGATTCTGGGTTTGCGCACGCCCATCTGCTTTTTCATGAAAAAATCCGTGAGTTCGATTTTTTCAAGCACCAGGTTTTTACGGATGAGCGAGCTGACTTTTTTGAGCGGCACATGGATGGTGCAGAGCGTGACTTTCAGGCGCGGACCGACAAACATCATGGCGAATCGCCTAGCCTTCCCTTTTTCCGCCAAAAACTCCGTGTGGCCTGAAAAGCCCGGAAGAAGCAGCCTCATGGAAGTTTTATTCAAAGGCGCGGTCACAATGGCCCCGGCGTTTCCGGCAGCGGCTTCATCGGCAGCAGCCTCAAGCGAAGCAAAAGCGCCGCGCGCGTTCAGGCGTGAAACTTTTCCGGCATCAAAACCGCCGCTGAAAACATTTTTAAAATAAAGCCCGCCCGGCCTGGCCTGCTTAAGGTCCGTGATTTCACGAAACCGCGCCTTGAGGCCGTACTTCTTTTTCAGGAATTCAAACGGAGCGGGCGCGCCAAAAATAACATACGCAAGTTTTGAGGAAAGTTTGCGGGCGCGGAAAGTCTTGAGGATAATTTCAGGACCGACTCCGCCGGGGTCGCCCATGGTTACAGCCAGGACACGGCTTGGCATGAACAACTAGCGGATGGAGATGTAAGCGGTGCGCTTCAGGCCGTCAATCCACTCCTGAAAGCGCTTCATGGTTTTTTCCCGGTAAATCTTCTCGTAAATAAGGTCCCGGGATTCTTCGAAAGTCTTCTTGTACTTCTCTTTTCGTTCTTCAACACGGAAAATATGGTAGCCCATGGGAGTTTCGATAATTTCGGAAACCTGTCCCGGGGTCAGGGAAAAAAGAATGGTGTCGATCTCAGGGATCATTTCGCCGCGCTGGATCCAGCCGGTGATGCCGCCTTCCTTGGCGCTGGTGTCCTGGGAAAACTCGCGGGCCATGGCCGCGAAATCCTGGCCGGAAAGAATTTTTTTGCGGATCCCCTGCAGTTTGGTGCGGGCTTCTTCATCCGTCAGGCCTTTTTCGCGGGCTTCATCGCTCTTCTTGATAGTGATGGTGCTGGCGCGCAAAGTGCCTTCGCTTGAAAATTCATCCTGGTGGTTCTGGTAATAATCTTCAACTTCCAGGGGCGAGACCACGACTTTGCCGCGGACTTCCATGTCCTGAATGTGGCGGATAATGGACTGGCGTTCCAGCCGCTCGCGCATTTCCTTGAGCGTGAAGCCTTCCTTGCCAAGCGCGTCTTCGAGCTCGGCATCGGTCTTGAATTTTTTGCGGAAAGAAGCCAGCTGGGTTTCAACTTCAGAAATGTCAGCTTCGATCTTCTGGTTTTTGGCTTCCTGATAAACCAGCTTGTCTTCGATCAGCTGGTTCAAAAGCTTGCGGCGGACTTCGGTGATGGCCTGCGCGAAAGCCTCGCCCTTGAACTGCTGTTTGTATTCTTCGTAAACCGGACGCATCATGAAATCCAGCTCACTCTGGGTCACAGGTTCGTCATTGACCACGGCCACAACCTGGTCAAGGAGCTGGCGGTCCGCCAAAAGAGGAGACGCAAGACCCAGCAGGCACAAACTGATAAAAATAAGGAATTTTTTCATAGGATTTCTGAAGGCCCGTATTATCCCACGGAAGGCGGGGCATTTCAAGCGGGAGTTCTGCGCGGCTTAAAATTGTAACTCGTTCAGAGATATAGCTTTACGCTTTCCTGAGCTTCTTCTCTTCATGAATAGCATTACGTAGCATTTTGCAATACAGGTCAAAGCCCACGGCATGGATAAACCCGCTCTGCTCATGGCCCAGCAGGTTTCCGGCACCGCGGATCTCCAGGTCTTCCAGCGCGATCTTGAAACCTGATCCAAGCTCCGTGAAACGCTCAATGGCCTGCAGCCTTTTGGTCGCGTCCTGCGAAAGCACCCAATTCTGCGGCACCATGAAATACGCGTAAGCCTGGCGCTTGCCCTGGTACCGGCCCACCCGGCCGCGCAGCTGGTAAAGGTCCGCGAGGCCGAACAAATCCGCGCGGTTCACCAGAATCGTGTTCACATTCGGAATGTCGATGCCGGACTCAATAATATTGGTCGCGATCAAACAATCGGTCTTGTGTTCCATGAAAGCTGTCATGACCGTTTCAAGTTCTTCCGGGTCCATCTGCCCGTGCGCCACGGAAAACTTGGCCGAAGGAATCAGTTTCTGAAGATGCTCATGGATTTTTTCAATTGAAGCCACGCGGTTGTGAATAAAATAAACCTGGCCGCCGCGCGCCATTTCGCGGGCAAAAGCCTGCTTCACGGTTTCGTCGTGATATTCCGTGACATAGGTTTCAACCGGCATGCGGGTCTTGGGCGGCGTATTGATGGCTGACATATCACGCACGCCCAGAAGCGACATGTAAAGCGTGCGCGGAATCGGCGTTGCGGTCAGGGTCAGAATATCCACCTGTTCGCGGAAACTCTTGAGCTTGTCCTTGTGCTTGACGCCAAAACGCTGCTCTTCGTCAATAATCAAAAGCCCCAGGTCGCGAAACTCCACATCTTTTGAGAGCAAGCGGTGTGTGCCGATCAAAATGTCCGTGCTTCCGGTCTTGACCGTGGCAATGATCTGCTTCTGGTCTTTGGCGGAGCGGAAGCGCGACAGCACTTCCACGGTCACGGGGTAATTTTTCATGCGGTTTTTGAAAACAAGGTAATGCTGTTCGGCCAGCACCGTAGTCGGCACCAGCACCGCGGCCTGCCGGCCCGCCATGACTGCCTTGAACGCCGCGCGGATCGCCACCTCCGTCTTGCCATAACCCACGTCCCCGGCCAAAAGCCGGTCCATGGGTTTGGGAGATTCCATATCGCGCTTCACATCCACGACCGAGGTTTTCTGGTCGGGCGTGTCTTCGTAGGGAAATTCCTCTTCAAAAGTTTTTTGCCAGGGATGGTCCGGAGGAAACGCGAAGCCTTTGCCGAGGCTGCGCTTGGCCTGAATCAAAAGCATGTCCCGCGCCACGCCGGCCACGGCCTGACGCGTTTTTTCTTTCAGCCTTTCCCAATCCTTGCCGTTCAGCTTGCTCAGCCGCGGCGCGCGGCCCTCGCCGCCAATGTAACGCTCCAGAGGCTCATGCGATTCCAGGTAAAGCAGTTCCTTGTCCGCGTACTCAATGGCAAGGTGTTTGCTTTTCTGGCCCTGCACCTGA
The DNA here is from genome assembly GCA_964541285.1 of uncultured bacterium. GTDB lineage: Bacteria > Omnitrophota > Omnitrophia > Omnitrophales > Aquincolibacteriaceae > CAYLPP01. Next base: position 15,965 of record CAZIQJ010000022.1, read on the forward strand.
AGCGTTTTGGTGCCCAGAAAACGGCCAATGCCGTATTTCAGATGCACCACATAATCCCCCTGCTTCAGGTCGCGCGTGGAAGCCAGAGGTTCGTAATTTTCAAAATCCTTTGAAAAGCGGTTAAGCTTTTTTTCAAAAGCCTTGCTGACCGGGATCAAAAAAACTTCATCAAAGCTGGCCAGCGACTGGCCGTCGTTGGGCGAAAAATCGCGGATGGACGCCACGGTGTCGCTTTCAAACTCCAGACGCACCGGGCTGCGGTAAGTGATGGGGTAAATATCAAAAGTCGCGCCGCGGTAGGCATACTCCCCGGGCTTGGACACCATTTCCCGCTTCTGGTAATGAATATTGTGTAGAAGTTCAGCCAGAGCTTCGCGTTCCAGCGAGTCTCCGACCCTTATTTTTCTGATTTCCATGCCAAGGATTGTAGCGGAAATGCCGGGCTATTCGTGAGGAATTTTAAGCGGACCGTTCAGGTTCGGGTCAGGTTTTCAATGCGCTTGTCCGGCACAATCCAAAGAAGCGCTACAAACACATAAAGGGCGTTGGAAATCCACGGGCTTGCAAAAGCAAAGCCAATGGCCGCCAGATAACAGAAGGGAGAAACCTTTCCCTTCCAGTCTTTGCCAAGAGCGGCCGCGAGCGCGGAGTCTTTGCCCTGCACTTCAAGAATCGCGCCCTGCAGAAAATAATAGGCTATGGCGGCCATGAAAAACACAAATCCGTAAACCGCGGTGGGCCAGGCCGCGCTGCCCGTTGCCCCGATCCATGCCGTAGCAAAAGGAAAAAGCGACAGCCAGAACAAAAGATGCAGGTTGGTCCACATGATTCTGCCGTTGATGTGCCTTGCCGCGTGCAGCAAATGGTGGTGATTGTTCCAGTAAATGGCGAGGTAAATGAAGCTAAGGATATAGCTCAGAAAAACCGGAAGCAAAGGCTTGAGCGCGGCCAAAGTCACGCCATGCGGAGGCCGGAGTTCCAGGACCATGATGGTGATAATGATCGCCATGACCCCGTCGCTGAACGCCTCCAGCCTTGTTTTAGGAAAATGCTCAATCATGCTTTCCTCTTAA
>CAZIQJ010000023.1:0-3299 GCA_964541285.1 uncultured bacterium
GGTGATGAAATTGAAACTGGTGCTAACGGCAAGGTGCAGATTGTCATGGAAAGCGGCCGCGTCATTAATATGAAGCCCAATTCCCATCTTAAGGTCGTCAGGCTCACCCGTGATCCGCAGACGGGAAGCCTGGAAGACGAGTTTGAATCCAAGCTTGGAGAGATTCTCGCCAAGGTTGATAAGAGAAAAGCAGGTTCAAAACTCACAATTACTACGCCTGTCGCGGTTGCCGCGGTGAAAGGCACTCTTCTTTATCTTTTTATTACCAAGCAGCTTACCAAGTCTTATTTTGAGCAGGGCAATGGCTCTCTGACCAACCTGATCAAGAATGCCTCGATGGATATCAATGCGGGCAAGAATGGTTCTGTGGATGCTTCCGGTGGTTCTACGGGGCCCGCGGACACGACTCCGGCTGAGCTTGATGAAATTGACAAGGACTGGGACATTGATGATGACACCTACGGCTATACGCCTCCTCCCGGAGCCGCTTACATTCCTCCTGTGGATGAAATCGCGGACGATCTTGATCTTTCCGGCAATGAAAACGCGGACCGTCCTTATGATGACATCAAGCCCGGACCGACCAGCGACATTCTTGAAGCCCTGAATCTTCAGCTTTTCGGCATCTGGGGCGGTGAATCGAATGAGGCCAGCCTTTACGCGAACAACAACGGCTGGTTTCAGTGGAGCGGCGAAGAGTTCGGCGATATTCTGGCCGCGGCTTTTCCCTGGAGCAGCCCTCAGGCGTTTCTTATTTCAGGCGGACAGTTCTTTGATGTGACGGAAGGGGAGTTGCCGCTTCTTTTTAACTCCATAATCACCAGCCAGATTCCTGACATTGAACTGAACCCTGCTTTCAGCCAGGCGACTTCCGATGGCGGCGCTTTTTACGGTTTTGCTGCGGGGCTTTGGTCCGGCGTGGAAGGAACCCTTGCCGCGCTTTTTGTGGATCCTGCGCACAATGTGGGCGTTTTTAACGGTTTTTCCAGCGGTTCATTCGACAATGCCACAGGTACATGGACGGCTTCCGGTATTATCGCTCCCACAGTGCTTGGAAACTTCCCTGACATTCAGCCGGAGTATTTTTCTGAATACACTCGCAGAGGCTGGGCTTCCGGCGGTTTGTCCGGCGGTTTTGACGGCGACGGTTTCATGGAGAGCAATCTTGCCGAGGGCTCTCAAACGCTTTTCCTGGTGGACAGCGGAAGAACGCCTTACCCCAGTTTTGATTTCGGCATCTACAATTTCCGTTTTAACGGAGGAGCTTTCTATCAGCCCGAAGGCGCGGATGAGTGGAATGCCGTGGCCGGAGGATGGGGCAGTTTCGGCCTTTATATGATTGATGAATATTGCGATCGTAATGATGAAGGCTACTGGCTTGCGCAGCTGGGCGGCACCTGGGCTGACGGCGAGATTCGCGGCGCCATGTCAGGCGCTTTCCTGACACAGACCCACCTTGGCGTGCTGGGCGGCGGCGTTTCCGGTCTTTTCCTGAACGGAGAAGGCGGCAACTTTATTCTGCAGAGCGTGGGTTCCTATGAAAGCACGCAGCTTTCCTTTTTCAGTTTTATCGAAGCCTGCCTGAAGGGTTTTGACGGCAATGAAGGTGAGCTGAACGCCTACTTCGGCGGTACCGGTTCTCTTTTTACTGACGGCGGCATGGCCAGCCTGTTTGCGATCGGTGAATTTCTTCTGGACTGCGAAGCCGGTTCACAGCAGATCTGGAGCACGACCCTGTCTCCGTATAATGTTCTGGACGGCGGAAGCTCCACAGCTTTCAACGGCGGTTCTTATTACGCCTACTCGGCCGGTTCTATTAATTATGGAAGCATCAATGGACGCTTTGTGGGCATTTATGTCGGCCCTCAGGACGGTGAGACCAGCCTTTCATCGGCGGGTCTGGCCAAGGGAAGCGTTGCCGGGCAAACCAGCGAAGATATCGAAATGTTCAGCTTCAGCGGCAACGACACGCTTTCCACGGAAATGGAACAGGTCGGGATCAGCCCGTATGACGTGAATGACGGCTCAGTCCGTGAAACCAACGGCCGCGGAAAATTTGAAGGCGTTTTCGTGGGCGGGGAAGAAGGCACCGCCGGTGAGATCAGCGCCAAAGATTCTTTCCATACGGCTTCACTTGTGGATTACGGCAATGGCTATGCCGCGAACTGGGGTATTTACCGCCAGGAATTTTCGCGCACCGAGTTTTATAACCCCCTTGAAAGCACATCTTTTTTTGGAGTCATGGGCGGTAATGACGCGTTTGGTTTTTACTCCTACGAAAGCGAAGAGGAATATTTTGAATTTAATGATGACAATGGCTTCTGGATCGCCGAAATCACGGGCGGCGAGTGGGTGGACGGCGCCATGAGCGCGCACCTTTCCGGCCGTTTTCTGACCGGAACCAAAGTCGGCACGCTTGAAGGCGATATTCTCGGCGTTTATGAAGAGTACACCAGCGAAGGTGACTGGCTTGCCAACGGCGTCGGTACCTGGAGCGGTGTCTCCCTTGATTTCGCGGGAAATGTTCTGGATGCCGGTGTGGAGTCCGAGTTTGACGGAAGTTTCGCTTATTTCGCCGGTGAAAGCTTTGACAGCTTCGGCACTCTGGATAATTCTATCCTTGGCGGCGTGGGCAGCCTGAGCGGCGAATCCCATGTTGTTTTTATGGGCAAGTATGACCTCGATTGCGAGCCGACTCCGGTTCTCTGGGGGCTTGAGTTCGCCAGCTCCAGTGTTTATTCCGAGCTTCCCGTAACGTTTGCGGGAGACGGTTTCTATGGATTTGCCGGCGGCCGCTGGTCAAACGGACAGGTTCATGGCGGCGCGCGCATGATTTACATCTTGAATGACGGCGGGGAAGAGTCAGGCTACACGGCTGGCGTTACCGGCGGCGATCTGGATGGCAGCTATGTTGAACTGGGCCGCGAAGGCCAGGGCATGTGGGTTGCCGAAGGTGATTTTCTGGCCCAGGAAAAAGGACTCACCTGGATTGAACCTGAAGATCTTAATAATGTTGAAGCCGAACCGCTTGAAGAGAAGTTTTTTGTTACTGCGGGCGCCACATCCTTCAGCCAGCAGGAAAATCTTCAGCTTGAAGGCGTGGGCGTTGGGCCGATGATCAATCTTTCAGGCTCCGACTGGGGCATCTGGGCCGCGTTTTTTGGCGGTTACTACGGATTTAATTCTGAAACCGAAATGGGCTCGGCTTTCCGCCTGGGTCTTGCCGGTATCGGAGAAGAAGAGTATGAGGGCGAGGGAGAAGGTTATCCGGTTTATATTTTCGGAACCCTGGCCGGAAC
>CAZIQJ010000023.1:3309-16614 GCA_964541285.1 uncultured bacterium
TAATGTGGATGCCGACTTTAACGGTGTCTGGATTTCCGAGCAGGGAACCCAGGAGAATGAATTTGTGAAGGTGGGCACTCTCAGCGGTCAGGCTGCCGGCGATTTCGCTGCCAGTGAAGGTTCCGAAGGAACCTGGGAAACCGCAGGCGTTGGAGAATGGGCCACGATCACGGAGCTGGACCCCAATGTTATCAATTTCAATGAAATCCAGGATGTCATTTCCCAGATTGGAATCGGCGAAATTTTAAATACTGTCGCCGCCGGCGCCGGAAGCTTCAATGAAGGCGCGGGTTCCATCACGGGGAATATGGACATTTCCTTTTTCTCGAACTTTTTGAGCGACAGCGGCATCTGGTCCGCCTTGTTTGCCGGAAGCTTTGCTGGCGCGCCCAGTGAGATTTCCAACTGGACCGCGACCTTTACGGCGCCTGGCGACACCACGGTGACCGCTCAGCTGGAAGGTATCAACTGGCAGGACGGGCAGTGGCTGGCGAATGTCACCGGCAATGTCGGAGAAACCAGCGTGTTCTCCGGTCAGGCAGGCGGTTCTTATACGCAAAACGAAGTCGATCCTTCTTCCGGAACTTTTTCCGGTGTGGGTGTCGGCACCTTTGAGTCACCATGCCAGGAATGTACTTGAGAAAAGCGGTTTCCTTTTTTGCAGTCGCTCTTGCTGTATCGGGTCTGACGGTTTTCTCCGGATGCGGGCAAAAACCCTCTCCAAAAAATGGCGTGCCCGCGTCTCCTGTGGCAACGGTCAATGGGAACACCATTGACAAGCAGGACCTCAAGAGGGAACTGGCCCAGCGCGCCGCGCAGGACCCTTCTTTTAAAATTACTCCCCAGACCCTGAAAGAGCAGCTTGACCTCATGGTCAGCCGCAAGATCCTGATCCAGGAAGCCATTGACCGCAAACTCGCGGAGCAGGAATCGTTCAAGACCGCCATCCGCGGTTATTGGGAACAGACCCTGATCCGTCTTCTGATGGACAACCTCTCGCAGGATTTCGATAAAAATTCCTTTGCCACGGAAGCGGAGATACAGTCCTATTACGCCAGGCTTGACTCCAAAGTGGTCTTTGAGATTATTCGCGGCAAGAACCGCACCTTGATTGAAAAAGCCTACGAGATGGCCCTGAAGAAAGAACCGCTTGAATGGGACGAGAAAATCGGCCCTGTCAGCTACGATGAGCTGACCTCTGAAATCCTTGAGGAAGCATACGCGCTCAAGGCCGGGGACTATAAACTCTTCGAAAAAGGGGACCTTTTCTATCTGGTGCATCTGGCTTCCAAAGAGCCGGCTGCTCCGCCGGCCCTGGATTTGATCCGGGAAAAGATCAAAACCAAAATCAAGCTCCGGAAGCAGCGTGTGGCCTTTGATCAGTGGCTCAAAGAAAGAAAGAAGAATGCCGATATCAAAGTCAGCCCTGATATTCTGAACGAGCGGAGTGCCCATGACATCCTCGAAACATCGCAGAAGTAATTACTGGATCAAAAAGTCTTTCCAGTCCCGTTTTTCTCTCCGCTTTGCCGTTCTGATCCTTGTCGAAGCCGCGCTTATTTCCGTGCTTTTTTTCTTTATTTCCAGGGGTACGCTGACGACCGGCTACCACGGCTCTGAAGTGCGGGTGGAAAATACGGCTTATTTCTTCATGACCGCGTTCCTGATGATCAGCGCGATTGCCGCGGTTGCCATGGCGCTTGTGGCCATGCTGGTCTTTATTTTCTTTTCCCACCGGATTGCCGGCCCTGTTTATCACATTCAGAAGAGCCTGGGCAAGATCATGGAAGGAAACCTGACTTACCGGGTGCGCCTGCGCAGGAAGGACGAGCTGACGGACCTTGCTGAAGACGTCAACAAGACCGCGCAGTTTCTGGAAAAGAAGATCAGCCAGATGAAGCGCGAGATCAGCTCCCGTAAACCGGACGGAGAGACCCTGAAAAATCTAAAAGAGATCGTCGACTCTTTTAAAACCTCATAAGGCGCGACAGGATGCCCAGGCGTATTTCCTCAGGCCTTTTTGTTTTGCTTCTGATGTTTTCCTTTTCTCCCGCTCTTTTTGCCCAGACGCTTCAGACCCGTTTTTCCACTATCCATTACGAAGAAGAATCCGAGATCCAGGACTTTTTGTGGCGCATCACGGGCAAACGCCTGGCCGGGGGCGTGGCCGCCGCGGAGCTGACCCGCAGCCGGGTGGATGAAATCATTGAGCGTGTGGAGGCGGTTCTGGACATGCGGCCCGATGCTTTTCATATCGATATCCGGCTTCAGAAGGAATACCGCGGCGGGGCCGTGGCCTATTACTCGCATGAAAGCCGGACCATCACGGCTTCCGCGGACCGCGTGACCGACGGCGTGCTGGCCCATGAAATAGCCCACGCGATCATGAATGTCTATTTCTCCGTGCCCCCGCCGGAAAAAACCCAGGAGATCCTGGCGCAGTACGTGGACCAGAACCTATGGTCCGAAGTGATCTGAGATGCTCAAAAAGCTTCAAGCTCTTGTTCCGAAAGGCTGGCGTTCGTTTTTTGTTTTTCCTCTCCTGGCGCTTTTCCTCTTCACGCTTCACTTTTTTCGCCTGGTTAATTTTCACGAAGAAGACACTCTGGACCTTCGCTTCAAGATGCGCGGGGAGCGTGCCGCGGACCCCGCCATCACGGTCGTGGTGGTGGATGACGAAAGCCTGAAATCTTTCGGGCAGTGGCCCTGGCCCCGCAGCACGCATGGAGTTTTTCTTGAACTGATTTCCCAGTATCGCCCCAAAATGGTTTTCTTCGATATGCTTTTTACAGAGCCCAGCTCTGACCCCGAGGAAGACCGGTTTTTTATTCAGGTGGTGCATAAGGCGGGCAATGTCATTCTCCCGTTTTTCTACCAGGCGGTCTCTCCGTTTCGCGCTGAGTTTCCCATCAAACCCCTGCTGACGGCGGCGCGCCATACGGCTTTTGTCAACGCGGTCGAGGATGCGGATGGCCATATCCGCAGAACCAGGGCCTTTCTCAAAACAGACAGTGAAACATTTTACTCTCCGGCTTTTTTAATGGCGTCCGCTCTTGGCGATGCGGGGGATCCTTTGCAGGGTGTTCCTCTGGATTCTCGCGGTAATTTCTGGATCAACTATCCGGGAGGAGTTCGATCATTTACCCTGACATCGTATGCTGAGGTCGTATCTCTCCAGGGGGAAGGAAAGGACCGGCTGAAGGAGCTGTTTGAGAACAAGCTGGTCCTGGTAGGGCATATGGCCACGGGCACAACGGACCTGAAGCATACACCTTTTTCCAACCAGCTGCCGGGAGTCATGGTTCACGCGGGAGTGCTGCACACGCTTTTGAGCCGCCAGTTCCTTCGCCCGCTGAACGGCTGGCTTTCCTTGATCCTTCTGCTTTTTCTTTCCTGCGGCAGCGCGTTGATTTTCAGGAAATTCAGCCCGGCTTACGGATTTATCGTGCTCCTGGTGCTTGAAATCGCCTACTTTCTCACGAGCTTTCTGGTTTTTTCCCTGGCGGGCTGGATTTTACCGCTGACTGTTCCCATAACCGCGCTTCTGGCGTCCTACATTGCTTCGCTTTTCATGAAATACACGGAGATTTTTCTGCAAAAAGAAATGTCCCAGCGCGAACTTGCCATGGCCGCCAGTATTCAGGAGCAGTTCCTGCCGCAGGCCGCGCCCGTGTCTGCGGAAATGGACATGGCTTTTGAAGCCCGCTTCACCAAGCAGGTAGGCGGCGACCTCTATGACTGGATAGACCTGGGCGGTGGTAAATACGGAATTTGCATTGGCGACGTTTCGGGCAAGGGCATGCCTGCGGCCATTTACATGGCCAAGACCCTGAGTGATTTCCGCAGTCTGAGCAAGAAAGACAAGGCCCCTGAAAAAGTCCTGGAAGAGTTGAATACGCTGATGTTGGCTAATCCGGCGTCGGGAATGTTCTTGACCCTGGTTTACGGCATCGTGGATACTCATACCAGAAAGTTTTCCTACGCTTCAGCCGGTCATGAGCTTACGGTCGCGTACCGCGCGGCCACAGGCCAGACGGAACTTTTGACGGGTCCCCAGGGCATGCCGCTGGGAATGTTTGAAGTGACCTACGAAGGCGCGGAAGCTTCTTTTGAAAAGGGAGACGCTTTCCTTTTTTACAGTGACGGAGTCAAGGAACTGCGCAGTCCGAAAGGCGAGGAGTACGGCGTTGCGCGTCTTCAGGCCGCTTTTAAAACGGCTGTTGGCCGCGCGGCAAATTCTTCAGCGGCATTGAAAGACCTTTTCGGGCAAATGCAGGTCCATCAGGGGAAAACGCAGGCGCATGATGACCGGACGCTGGTTTGTCTGCGTTTCTCCGTTTAATTTTTAAATTCAGAAAAGACGGTCATGGCAAGAAGACGAAACAGAAAAAGAAGGCCGAGGCGCGCATTCCGTTTCAAGATGAAACATGAGAAGCTGCGCCTGTTTGCGGTGGCAATCGCGTTCATTTGCGCCTGCTTCATCATCGCGCAGTACGTCAAGCATCGCAATAAGGTCCCTCATCGTCCTTCCCGTGTTGCGCGGCAGACCGAAGGAGCGGCTTACGCGGCTCCCGCAGGCAAAGCTTCGCAGCCTTCTTTTCTTCAGCAGATCCGCATGCCGAGGCTTGGCCCTCAGGCATCCCGGCCTGTTCCCGCGCCCCAGCTTTCCTTTCGTGAGCGCATGGAACGTATCAAGAGCCAGTATCTGGGCGGGACTACGGCTGTGCGGGACGAGCCAAGGGCCTTGGTTTCCGGAAATCCTAAAATTGCCATTGTCATTGATGATATGGGCCATACGGAGCAGCATCTTCCCGAGATCCGCGCTCTGGGCCGCGATGTTACCTACGCCATTCTGCCTTTTTTAAAACATACGGCTTTTTTTGACCAGCTGAGCACTCAAACCGGCGCGGATGTGATCCTTCATCTTCCGCTTGAAAGCGTTGGCGGCACCATTCCCGGCCCCGGCCTGATCACCACGGCCATGGATGATAATGCGGTGCTGGATATTCTCCGCCGTGATCTGTCCACGGTTCCTCACGCCCGCGGCGCGAATAATCACATGGGTTCCAAGGGGACTTCAGACCGCAGGCTTATGAACCTGATTTTGCGCGAGCTGCATGCCCGGAAGCTTTATTTCCTCGACAGCATGACCACCGGCCAGACCGCGACCCGCGCTATCGCGGGAGAGATTGGCGCCACAGCCCTGAGGCGCGACATTTTCCTGGATAATGTGGATGATCCGGTTTCCATACGGCGCAAGCTTCATGAGCTGGCCGGGGTCGCCAGCGCCCAGGGGTATGCCGTAGGGATCGGCCATTACCGTGAAAACACTCTCCGTGTACTCATGGAAGAAATTCCCAAGCTCAAAAGCGAAGGTTTTGAGCTGGTGCGTCTGCGTGATTTGCATCGTCTCAAAGAAGGCCGTGCATAAAAGACACAAAGCCCTGGGACAAAATGTCTCAGGGCGCGCAGTTTTTCCCGCCTGATTTTATTTCCCGCTTATTTAACCCTCTGAAAAATCTGAATTTGCAGCAGGTATTTTTTCTGGCATGGTTTATGCAAAATATAAGATGAAACCAACTCAGGAGGTTAGCCATGAATCTCATCAGAAAAAACTACAACGTGTGGGATCCTTTCTCTCTTGTCGAGGACATGGACAAGATTCTTTCCGCGCCGGTTCTTCGCCGGGGCGAAACCCGCGGGCTTTTTGTGCCTGATATTGATTTCCGGGAAGAGGGAAATCAGTATGTTATCAAGGCCGATGTCCCGGGAATCCAGAAGGAGAACCTGGATATTACCCTGACGGGCAATGTCCTGACCCTTCGCGGGGAGCGGAAAGGTGAAAGTGAAGTAAAGGAAAAAGGCTACACGCATTCGGAGCGCTGGTCCGGGAGTTTTGAACGGACGGTGGAATTCCCGGATGAGGTCGACGCTGCGGGAGTCAAAGCGGTTTTCAAGGACGGGGTGCTGGAGCTTACGGTGCCCAAGTCTGCGACCGCCAAGCCCAGGCAGATCAAGGTTGAAGTCAAGTAAGCAGCTTGACCGTGACAGGCCCTTTTGCGATTGCGAAAGGGCCTGTTTTTTTATAAACTCCGGCCATGACTTTCAAGGCGGATTCCAGCTTTCTTGCCAGGCATCTCAAACATACAGCCATTCATCGGGACCCCTTCCGCAATCCTGAAAACCTGAAAGCGGTCCAATCCTACATTCGTTCTGAATTTGAATCCTTTGGCTATGAAGTTTCAGGGCAGGAATTCCGGTATGAAGGCCGCGTTTTTCAGAACCTGATTGCCCGGAGAAAAGGAGCGGCTGATATCCCGAATTTTCTGGTGGCCGCGCATTTTGACGCGGTGCCTGAAACTCCGGGCGCGGACGACAACGCCAGCGGCGTGGCGGCCATGCTGGAAGCCGCCCGCCTGACCGCTTCGATGCATCCTTCCGTGAATGTGCAGTTTGCCGCGTTTAATCTCGAAGAATACGACATGGTCGGGAGCCGGTATTACACCGGACTTTTGAAGGATGTTCTGAAAACCCGGGCAAAGGAATTTCTGGGTATGATCTCGCTTGAGATGGTGGGTTATATTTCCAGGGAAAAAGGTTCGCAGAAAATGCCCAACGCTTTAAAACCCTTTTATCCTGATACCGGTGATTTTCTGGCCCTGGTGGGGGATGAGAACTCATCCGCGCTTCTGGCCGAGGCCCAGGCCTGCTTCTCAAAGACCGGAGTTCCGGCCCACAGCCTTCCGGTCCCCATGAAAGGCGCTTTTTTTCCCGAAGTCCGGCTGAGTGACCATTCGCCATTCTGGGACGCTGGATTTCCGGCGCTTCTGGTCACGGATACTTCTTTTTTCAGGAACCCGAATTATCACCTTCCGTCCGACACCGCCGCCACCCTGGACCTGGATTTTCTGGCCCGTGTCAGCGAGGGGACCGCGGAACTAATCTGCTCATTAAAATCTGTATAAAAAACAAAATTCCTGTACAATAGCCGCCATGAAAAAGAAAACCTCAAAAAAGAAAGCCCCGGCCCGTAAAAACAGGGAAGAAAAACTTCCTGACGGCCTGGTTTTCCGCGAACGCCGCTTTCGCGACATCAATCTTTTGCCCAAGCATCCCAAGCCGATTCCCGGCTACAAGGCGACTTTGCCCGGGCCTCCCGGGTGGCAGGTGAAGCAAGACCCCGGCGCGTAGCTGTGAAGAAGTCACCCCTGCTTTCGATTTTCCTGATCGTTTTTGTCGACATCCTTGGCTACACCATCATTCTGCCGCTTTTGCCTTTTTTCGCGGAGCATCTTGGGGCCACTCCGTTTCTGATCGGCCTTTTGATTGCCTCCTATGGCTTTTGCCAGCTGATTGCCGGGCCGATTCTGGGCCGGATCTCCGACATCACGGGCCGCAGAAAGGTCCTGCTGATCAGCCAGCTGGGAACGCTTGCGGGTTTTCTGCTTCTGGCTTCCGCGCGCGACCTGCATACGGCTTTTATTTCCAGAATCATTGACGGCCTGACCGCGGGCAATCTGGCCGTGGCCCAGGCCTATATCGCGGACGTAACAGAACCTCAGAACCGCGCTCGCGCCTTCGGCCTGATCGGTATTTCCTTTGGGCTTGGATTTTTGATCGGGCCGGCGATTTCCGGCGCCCTGGCGCATTTTGGCTATCAGTATCCGATTTATGCCGCGGCCTTTCTTTCCGGCGTCAGTATTCTGGCCACTTTTTTTCTGCTGCCTTCCGCTTCCGTGGTTCCTTCTGAAAAAAAGTTTTCATTTTTTGAAACGGAAGTTTATAAAAACCTGCTGAGCCATTCCGCTTTGAGCGCGTGTCTGAAAGAGTTTTTCGCGTTTATCTTTGCGTTTTCCATTCTGATTTCCGGGTTCGCGCTTTTTGCCGAGCGGCGTTTCGTGACCGCTCAGGGCATGCCCTTTGGCGCCAAGGAAGTAGGGTATGTTTTCGCCTATGTGGGGCTTATCGGCGTGCTGATCCAGGCCGGGGCCATGGGGAAGCTGGTCAAAGCTTTTGGAGAAAAAGCCCTGGTGCGCGCGGGATTTCTTCTCATGACCCTCAGCTTTGTTTTTCTGGGGTTCGCGTCTTCCGTAGTTTTTCTGCTGGTCATCCTGACTTTTTCTTTCGCGGGCAGCAGCATTCTGCGCCCCAGCCTGACCAGCCTGATCACGCAGAAGGCGGGCAAGGACCGCCAGGGCGCGGTCATGGGCATGACCCAGTCGCTGATGTCTTTTTCGCAGGTCATTGCGCCGGTCATCAGCGGGATCCTGATCCAGCACCGCCTGCTGTCCCTGTGGGCCATGCTGGGTGCTGTTTCCTGTCTGTCCGGCCTGATCTACTCCTTCCGCAAATCCGCCTAAATACGGCACAGCTGGGCTGAGTCAAAACGGCACATTTCCCTTTAATATTCCAAGCCTTCCCTCTGCGGAGCTTTGGCACGGAAAATGTAACTCTTCTTGTGCCGGGTGTGTCCGGCCGAAAGGAAACTTTTATGGACCTCCAAAAACTTACAGTGAAATCGCAGGAAGCCGTTGCCCAGGCACAGACCCGCGCTGTTGAATTCGGTCACCTGGAAGTGGACGGCGAACATCTGCTTCTGGCTTTGGCTGAGCAGGAAAACGGTTTGCTGCCAAGCCTTCTTCAGCGAATGGACGTGGTGCCGGAAGTTTTCCGCCAGCGCGTCCGCCAGGAACTCGCGCGCCTTCCCAAAGTTTCCGGACCGGGCGCGGAAGCGGGGAAAATTTATGTCACCCAGCGTTTGAACAAGCTCCTGGTCAAGGCGCAGGAAGAAGCTCATCAGCTTAAAGACGAATATGTTTCCGTGGAGCACCTTCTGCTGGCTTTTCTTGATGAAGGAACCAAAACTCCGGCCGGAAAGATTTTTCATGAATTCAAAGTGACCCGCTCCGGGCTTTTGAAAGCGCTTGTGGCCATTCGCGGGAATCAGCGCGTCACCAGCGCGGACCCGGAAGTCAGTTATCAGGCGCTTGAAAAATACGGGCGTGAACTGGTGGGCGAGGCCCGCAAGGGAAAGCTGGACCCTGTCATCGGCCGCGACGCGGAAATCCGCCGCACGATCCGTATTCTTTCCAGAAAAACAAAAAATAATCCGGTGCTGATCGGTGAACCCGGGGTGGGCAAGACCGCGATTGTGGAAGGTCTGGCCCAGCGCATCGTGAAAGGCGATGTCCCCGAAGGCCTGAAAGACAAGGCTGTGTTCGCGCTTGATATGGGCGCGCTTGTGGCCGGTGCCAAGTACCGCGGTGAATTTGAGGAGCGTCTCAAGGCTGTGCTTCAGGAAATCAAAAAGAGCGAAGGCCGCATCCTGCTTTTTATTGATGAACTTCACACCATTGTGGGCGCGGGCAAGGCCGAAGGCTCCATGGACGCGGGCAATATGCTCAAGCCCATGCTGGCGCGCGGGGAACTGCACTGCATTGGCGCGACCACGCTGGATGAATACCGCAAGTACATTGAAAAGGACGCCGCGCTTGAGCGCCGCTTTCAGCCTGTTCTGGTGGATCCGCCTTCTGTTGAAGACACGGTTTCCATTCTGCGCGGCCTGAAGGAACGCTTTGAAGTGCATCACGGCGTGCGCATCCAGGACAACGCGCTTGTGGCCAGCGCGGCGCTTTCAAACCGCTATATTTCCGACCGCTTTCTTCCGGACAAGGCCATTGACCTTGTGGACGAGGCCTGCGCCATGATCCGCACGGAAATTGATTCCATGCCGACCGAGCTGGACGAGGTTTCCCGCCGCGCCATGCGCCTTGAAATTGAACGCACCGCGCTTAAAAAAGAAAAAGACCCTTCCAGCCGCGAACATCTGCAGGCGCTTGAAAAGGAACTGGCGGAGCTTCATGAAAAACAGAAAACCATGAAGGCCCAGTGGGACTCCGAAAAGCAGGCCATTCAAAAACTTCGCGGCCTGCGCGAGGAAATCGAGAAGGTCAAGCTGGAGATTGAAAAAGCGGAACGCGAATATGACCTGAACAAGGTCGCGGAGCTGCGCCACGGTAAACTGCCTCAGCTTGAAAAGGAATTAAAGGCCCGGGAGAAAGAACTCTCGACGGGGGAAGGTTCCAAGCTTTTGCGTGAGGAAGTCACGGAAGAGGAAATCGCGCAGATTCTGGCGCGCTGGACCGGTATTCCCGTGGCCCGCATGATGGAAGGAGAAAAGGAGAAGCTGCTTCACCTCCAGGACGTGCTGCACAAGCGCGTGGTCGGGCAGGGTGAGGCCGTGGACCTGGTGACAGACGCGGTCATTCGCGCGCGCGCGGGCATCAAGGACCCCCGCCGTCCCATCGGCTCCTTTATTTTTCTCGGCCCCACGGGCGTGGGCAAAACCGAACTTGCCAAAGCGCTGGCTGAATCACTTTTTGACAGCGAGAACAACATGGTCCGCATTGACATGAGCGAGTACATGGAAAAGCACGCGGTGTCGCGTCTGATCGGCGCGCCTCCGGGCTATGTGGGTTATGAAGAAGGCGGGCAGCTGACAGAAGCCGTGCGCCGCAAACCCTACTGCGTGGTGCTTTTTGATGAGATCGAAAAAGCGCACCCTGAAGTTTTCAACACCCTGCTGCAGCTTTTGGACGACGGCAGGCTGACCGATTCGCAGGGCAGGACCGTGGATTTCAAAAATACGGTCATCATCATGACCAGCAATATCGGTTCGCAGTTCCTTCTGGAAGGCATTGACCGCGAAGGCGAAATCAGCGAGGGCGCGCGCGATCAGGTCATGGCCGAGATGCGCAGGCATTTCCGCCCCGAGTTCCTGAACCGCGTGGATGAAACCGTGCTGTTCAAGCCGCTGCAGTCTGAAGAAATCCGCAGGATCCTGGACTTGATGATGGCGGACCTGGGAAAACGCCTGGCAGACCGCCGTATCGAAGTACGGCTTTCGGAAGGCGCAAGTAAATATATCGCCTCAAAGGCGTATGATCCGGTTTACGGAGCGCGGCCGCTGAAGCGTTACCTTCAGCGCGAAATTGAAACGCGTCTGGCGCGCAGCCTTCTCAAGGGAGAAATCCAGGAAGGCATGAAAGTTATCGTGGAATTCCGCGACGGGGAGTTTTCTTTTAAAGCCGAACCGGTTGAGGCTGTTTTATAAACCGCCGAGGCGGATCATCAGCAGGGTGGCCAGGCTGTAGTAAACCAGGTTGCTGATGATGTCCGTGATCGTGGTGATCAGCGGACCTGTGGCCGTGGCCGGGTCAATGCCGATGCGGTGAAAGAAAATCGGTTCCATGGCACCCATGGTCGAAGCCACGGTGATGGATGTCATCATTCCGATCATGACCGAGACCGCGAAGGCCCAGTGATACTGCGAGCCGTAAATCAGATAAGCCATGCCTCCCATGATCACGCCGTACAGAACCCCCATGACCAGTCCCACCTTGCATTCATGGAAAATGGTGCGGAATTTTTCAGCGGGCGTTGTGATTTCTCCAAGGGCAATGCTGCGCACCACAATGGTCGCGGACTGGGAACCCACGTTGCCTCCCATGGCTGAAATCAAAGGGGAGAAAGACGCCAGCGCAATGACTTTGGCCAGCACAGGTTCAAAACTTTTGATAATAAAAGAAACCAGCAGCCCGCCGAAGAGTGTGACCACCAGCCAGGGCGTGCGGTAGCGGACCGTTCTGAACACGGAAGTTTCCTTCAGGTCAATGGCGCGCGTACCCACCATCTTGGTAATATCTTCCGTGGCTTCCTGCCGCACCACGGAAATAATATCTTTGACCGTCAGGATGCCGATCAGGCGTTCCTGATCATCCACCACAGGCACGGCCGTCAGGTCATACCTGGCGAAAAGTTTTGAAACTTCTTCCTGGTCGGTTTCAGGCCGGACCTTGAACGGCTCCACGGAACTCATAAGTTCGGAAAGTTTTTCATCCGCGGGCGCGGCCAGTAAATCCTGGAGCGTCAGGCTTCCCAGGACCTTTCCATTCGTGTCCGTGACAAAAAGGGAAAAAAGATGCTCGCGCTGATTGGGCCGGGCAATGGCCTGAAGAATATTCAGGGCCTGCCTGGCTGTCAGGCGCGGGCCGAGCTTGATAAACTCCGGGTGCATATGGCTTCCCGCTGAATGTTCAGGGTAAGTCATCATGAGGTTGACCTGTGCCAGCGCTTCCTGCCGCTTGATCAGGTTCTTCATTTTTTTTACAGTCCGGGCAGACATGGTGTGAAGAATCTGCACAATGTCGGCGGATTCAATATTGTCCAGAATAGGCGTGACGTTTTTTTCGTCGAGCTTGCTCAGAAGTTCGTGCTGGTCCTGAATGTCCAGGATTTCAAAGACCTTGAGGGCGGAGCGCTCGGGCAGAAGCTTGAAAATTTCGATGTGCTCTTCAGGGGTGAATTTTTTCCAGAAATCCGCGAAGCCGATGGGGTTGCATTCCCGGAGCACCTGCTTCAGCAGGGTATGGTTCTTCTCCTGCAGCAGTTCCTTGATTTCGGTAAAAAGGATTTTGACCGGATTGGGCTGGTAAAGCATCAGGACATTAAAGGAGAAGACGCAAAGACTGTCAACTTAATAAGCTTTAACCTTCGGGCGGATTTGTATAGGGGAAAAAGGGCATGAATAAGGCCCGGAACCCCTTCGTCGAATCAGCAGCTGCCCGGAACGGTATTTCTCCGGGGCTGTTTCAAAAAACCTGCAAAGGAGGTGACAACATGAAGAAAACATTATTTTTGGCCCTGGCCGTCCTGATTTCGTTTCAGGGACTGGCCCTCGCGAAGGAAATCAGTGGAAAGGTTGTGAGCACGGACATTGCGACAAGCAAGCTGACCGTGAGCTATACCAACCCCGAGACTCAGGCTGAAGAAACCGCGGACATTCTGGTCAAGCCGGAAACGGCTTATACCGGCGTTCTTGGTTTCGCGGACCTGAAGGAAGGGCAGGCTATTGTGGTGGAGGCGACCGAAGATCCGGCGATGGCTCGCTGGACCGCGGTTTCCGTGAAGGCTGCGGAGGAAGAACTCACAGCTCTTGACGCGACGCTCCCGGGAGAAGAGGAAGTTCCGGAGCCCGCTGCCGCCGAGTAAGCTTGCGCGAAGGTATACCGCCGAATCCTTGCAGGGGAGCGGGAAAAAGCAGTCAGGGGTGAACCGGAAGCTTCCGGGGGGCTAATCTGCGGCCCTAACCCATAGCTGATCCCGCAGGCGTAGCAGATGGCTTTATCACTAAAATCGAGTGTTTTGACCAGGCCGGGGCCCCAAACCCCGGCCTTTTTACCGTAAAGCATGGCCCATGATAGAGATATAGGGATAAAGAGTTGACACCCGCCTCGAAATATTCGA
>CAZIQJ010000024.1:0-16411 GCA_964541285.1 uncultured bacterium
AAACCGGCCCAGGTCTTCAAGCACCGGCCTGGGGTTGAGCAGGGCCAGATAGCAGTTGGTGCAGAGCACGACCCTGAAATTTCCGGGAATGCCGTAAAATTCGTCGCGGGCCTCAAAAAGAAACTGAAAGTCCGAGTTTCCGCAGGCCGGGCAGTCAATGAGTTCAAATTTAAGACGGGCGGTGGACACGCTAGATTTCCTCCGGCATGCCGCGAAAACGTTCCTTGGGGTCCTTGATGGGAGAAAGCGCCATTTTCATGCCAATGGAAAAACGCGCCCGCGCGCGGTAAAGTCCGGAATACAAAACCCCCCGGTTTTTTTTATAAAACGGGTAGCGGCCCTGGAGTAAATAAAAAAACGACCGGGAGTTTTTCCGGCGGCTCTGCCCTCCCGCGTGCACCATGACCGCGTCCGGGCAGTACATGACTTTCCAGCCGTCTTTCTTCAGCCTGAAACCCAGGTCAATGTCTTCCTCACCCAGAAAAAACTGTTCGTCAAACCCTCCGTCTTTTTCAAAAATTTCCCGTTTGACCATGAGACAGCTTCCGGAAAGCCAGTCCACCTGCCGGACTTTTGGAAAATCACGGTTCAAAATACAGTTGGGGCGCATGAAGCGGGGCAGAAAATTAACCGGCCCGAGAAAAAGGTCTGAAAAGTCCAGCAGCAGGCCCGGAAAAACTCCGGCTGTCGGCTGATGGCGGCCGTCCGGAAACTCCACGCGGCTGCCCACGGCCGCGATGCGGAAATCAGATTCCGCGCAGCGCAGAAGAGGCCCGAGAAGGCTTTCCTTCAGATACGCGTCCGGATTAAAAAACAGCACCCATTTGCCCGCTCCCGCAGCCGCGCCCTGGTTGGCGCCGCGAGCAAAGCCCGTGTTCTGCATGTTCCGGATGATCCTGACTTGCGGAAAATTCTTTTCAACCGCCTGGGCGGTCCCATCGGAAGAGGCGTTGTCCACGACGATGATTTCATGCGAGGGTCCGGTCTCAAAACGCTGGAAAGACTCCAGACATTTCAGGACCAGGTCGCGCGTGTTAAAACTGACCACGACCACCGTGACTTCAGGTTGTGTATTTTCCTGGCTCATGCTCTGTAAAAAAATCTCCTGCCGGAATACCGTTTAAACATACCGCCCAGTTTCCTGAAAGCTTCGCCCACACTGCGCCAGGAAGTGTATTTACCCGTAAATTTCTGGGAAACCGGACAGGTCCTGCAAAGCACCAGATTCCGGTAGTCCCCTTTTCTCATTTCCGCGCGCAGACGGGCCGCGTCCGGGCCATGCCACAGATCCGCGATCGACCGGTCCTGAACGCTGCCGATCAAAAGCTGACGCTCACTGTCCAGACAGCAAAAACTGGTCACCCCGTCAGAAAAAATTTCCACTTCATAAGTCATGCGGTAACACGGCAGGTTGACGAACAGCCGCTGCTTGTCCCTGCTTTCAAACTTTTCATTTTCAATCTGGCCCGCGAAATCATGAAACGGGATAACGGAAACATGAATCCGTACCGCGTCTCCGATCTCCTGCGTCCAGAAAGCCCGGTATCGCTCAAGATAAGGCCGCGTGTAATCGGATTCAATGATCTGCAGAAAAAGCTCAGGCCCCCTGTCCGGACTTTTTTTACGGGCCGCGATAAAACTGCGGATATTGGCCACCAGGTCATCGTATTTTCCGCCCGTTCGCAAAAAGCTGTAGGTTTCAGGGTCAATACCGTCCACGGAAACCGTCAGCGCTTTTAAATGGCACTCGAAAAGTTTTTCCACAACGGGCTCTTTCATCAAAGTTCCGTTGGTGTCCAGGCGGATATAGGCGTTTTTGATTTTCTGGCTGGCATACTCCACGATTTCAAACCACTGGGGATGCAGAAAGATTTCGCCATACCCCTGCAGCGCCACCTGTTCAACCCTTTTTTCCGCGTCATGGACCGCGATCTCATCTATCAGCTTTTTATAAAGCGGCAGGGACATGTGTGAAAACTTGCGGTCTGAAAACGTCCGCGGGCACATAGGACATTTCAGGTTGCAGATACTGGTAACTTCCAGGCTCAGGATACCGGGAAAAGGCTCCTGCTTCAGCTGAAAGATCCAGAAAATCCGCGACAGCAGCGGCGTCAGGACCCGGTCCATGAACTTCTGGCGCAAAGGTGCCGCGGGTTTGTGCTTTTCGCAGTAATCGTTTAGCTGCATTTCGGACTCCTGACGACAAAGCGCCCCAGAAACAGCACGTCCAGGCCTCCATCGCAAAAAGCGCGGATGGCGTCACCAGGCGCGGCCACAATGGGTTCTTCATGCATGTTGAAGCTGGTATTGACCAGAGTCGGTATTCCGGTACGGCGTTCATACTCTTTGAGAATCCGGTAATATCTCCCATGCCTGGGGCTGATCAGCTGCGGCCGCGCCGTGCCGTCCAGATGCACCACCGCGGGCGACTGCTTTTTCATGGCCGGAGTGCATTGATAGGTCAGGGTCATGAACTGCGCGGGATAATGATCAGCAGGCATGTTTTCATAACACTCGCCCGCCTTCTCGCTCAGCGTGACCGGCGCGAAAGGCATGAATTCCGAGCGGTGAAGCCTGTCATTCAGCCACTGGTTGACGCTGGCATCCGTGGCCGCGTAAAGAATGGAGCGGTGGCCAAGCGCGCGCGGGCCAAACTCCATGCGGCCGTCAAAAAAAGCCACGACCTTGTGCGCCGTCAGCGCGTCAGCCGCTGCCTGGATCATTTGCTCTTCGTCGAGTTTTTCATATTTCAGACCTGAAGCCTTCAAAGCGTCTTCAACCTCGGCCTCCGTGTACTCCGGCCCCAGATAAACATTTTCAAGGCGCCGGGGCAGCAGTTTTTTGCGGCGGGAAACCGCCCAAAGCGCGGCGCCCGCGGCCAGGCCTTCGTCCCCCATGGCGGGATAAATATAAACATCTTCCACTTCCGGAAGTTCGAAAATTTTCTGGTTCAAAAGAACATTGGCAAAAACGCCTCCGGCCAGCGCGATTTTTTTGATTTTGGTCCTGCGCACCGCTTTCTGCGCGACGCCGCACAAAACCTCCTCAAGCAGCCGCTGCGCGCAGGCCGCGATGTCTTCACGCGGCACATTTTTCAGGGCTTCGGCCATTTTCGCGGGGCGCAGGTTTGTTCCGACCGTCATGCCGTCCTGCCACATCCATTTTTTCATGGCCTGATAGCACGGCGCGTTCTTGTTGCCTGAGGCCGCGAGGCCCGTAATCTTGCCGCCGTGCTTGTGATGGTTAAAGCCGCAAAGGTGCGTGATGACTTCCCAGAACCGGCCCGGCGAATTCGGCAGAAAACTGCGCTCGATCACATCGATTTTCCCGCCGCTGCAAACGGCCACCAGCCCGCTTTTCATGGCTCCCGCGCCGTCCGCGGTAATGACCAGGGCTTCTTCCCAGCCGGACGTGAAATACGCGCCCGCGACATGGGCCACATGATGGTCCACGCGTACCAGGGGTTTGTCTGCTACGCCGCAGTATTTCAAGAAATCCTTCCATCCCGCAAGCTGCGGGCGGCCATCTTTTTTCTGTACGCCGCGGACTTCCTGCATATATTTCTCAAGGTACTTGTACGCGCCAAGCGCTCCCATTTCCTTCTGGAACGGATCGCCCATACGGAACTGCAGCCAGCTGTCCGAAAAAGACGGCTTCAGACACTCCATGCCCATGCGGTGGACTTCGCGCAGTTTTTCCAGAGTCCCCCAGTAGGGAATAGCGGCCGCGGCAATATCATCCGGCGTAAAGGGAATGATTTTTTTCAGCGCCTCAAAGGAGCGGAATGGGTAGCCTCCGTCCATCTTGATGCGCGAAAATCTTTCCTCAGACTGCGCGGCCATTATATTTCCGTCCTCATCCAGCAACGAGACTGCGGAATCATGCCCTGCGCCGAAAGCAGGATGATAAATTCCAAGAACGAGTTTTCCGGTATTTTTCATATTTTGCAGTCTCGATCAGGGACACAGACAAAACGGCTTAAAAAACTCCCGAGAATATCTTGCCTTTCGAGCCGTAAATTTTTTCTCGTAAAGCAATACCCCATTCGATCAAGCAGCAGCAGTATTTCCTCCGGATTTTCTCCTTTCTTACGGAGAATTTCCACGTGCAGTTCCAGGAAAATAATCGGCCTGTGCTTTTTCAAGGTTGAAACTCCGCCTTCAATCACCTGCCGCTCATACCCCTCCACGTCTATTTTTACATGCGTTGGCCGCAATCCCGCAGACTCCACAAGGGAGTCAAGTGTCACGCCCTTGACCACAGCCGCGTCATCCCTTCCTTCAACCGTCATCATCATATATTCACCAAACGCTCCAAGCGGCAGCATGCGGACCTCTGCAGATGAACCCGCCGCTTTCTGAATGAAGAGAACACGGCTTCCTGCGTTGTTCAGCTTCATGTTTTCCATGAATATTTTTCCCGCCTCTGTTGACGGATCCACAGCCACCACTCTTGCGCGAGCCCCTCCATAATGCAATGCCGCCAGAGTATAAAACCCGAAATGAGCGCCAATGTCATAGAGGACCATATCGGGACAGGCAAAGCGGACAAACTCATCCATTTCATCGCGCCACTCCGGCACCTCATGATTAGCCCTGAATGCCTGGTAACTCACCGGATGATTCCAGAACCCCCAATCCGGACGGGCCCGATAGTACAGACCTCTGTGCAGCAAAGCGTAATGCAAGGAAGAAAAGAAATACTTCAGCGCTTTGGCTGGTGCCCGAAAGAAATTTCTAATATTCCGGGGAATGTACTTTCTGACAGCCGCAGCAAACATTAGATTCTGTCCTTTGATTCGCTCATGACTTCAAACGCCCGAAGCCGTTTTTTTCCGGGCAAGCACCACAAGGTCCCAGGGCCTGCCGATTTGAAAAAGGCGGTCGGCCCAGGCAAAAGCCAGTACCACGAAACGCGGCATCAGGCTTTTTTGCCCGCGGCCCGGCACGCGGTACTGCCATTGCCACAAACTGTATAAGGTTCTCATGAAAAAATAAAAGCAATACCGGTGCGCCAGCACTTTGAACCCCGCTTCTTCAAGAAGCTTCTGAATCTGCGGGAGAGCGTACCCTTCCCGAACATGCGCGGGGTCTTCCGGCGCGGGCGGAGTCGGAAAACTCATGAGAAGGTTTCCTTTTTCCGTCAT
This sequence comes from uncultured bacterium, assembly GCA_964541285.1. Classification (GTDB taxonomy): domain Bacteria; phylum Omnitrophota; class Omnitrophia; order Omnitrophales; family Aquincolibacteriaceae; genus CAYLPP01. The sequence continues at coordinate 5,147 of CAZIQJ010000024.1, forward strand.
GACCCGCGCCAGTTCCTTCAAGGCTTTGCGGTCATCCGGAACATGCTCAATGACTTCACTGCAAAGACAGGAATCAAAACTTCCGCTTTGAAACGGAAGCGATTGCAGGTCCGCCATAACGTCACTGCTTTTTATTCTTGAGGAAGAGCTGATTGTCCGAAGGTTCAAATCCATGTTGGTGATCCGGCTGACTCCGCTTCTTTCAAGATAACTCTGATAAAGCCGCTCTCCGCATCCCGCGTTAAAGCAATGGCCCCTCAGGCTTTCCCCGCCCTGGGCCAGGACACGGTCAAAAGCTTCCTCCTGGATTTTTTTCCGGGCTTCATCCATCCAGCCAGGATAAAGCAGGCTTTTAAAAACCTTCAGGCTCAAAGCATGACCTGTCCGGCGCAAACAGGAAGCGTGACGCCCGTGATGCGGCTTGAAAGTTCCGAGGCAAAGAAAAGGACCGCGCCGGCCACGTCATCGGGAAAAGCAAGTCCGATCCCCAGCGGACTGCGGTCGCGGAAAATCTTTCCGTCTTCAGGCCCGGGTTTTTTTTGAGGATCCGGCCAGATCCATCCCGGCGCCACCTGGTTGACGGTGATATTGTGCTGCCCGAATTCTTCGGCCAGACTGCGCGTCATTCCCAACAGACCGCCTTTTGCCGTGACATAAGGGTTAAGGTGCGCGTTCACCTCATAAATCGCGGCGGTATTGATATTGATAATGCGCCCCTCTTTTTGCCGGACCATGTGCGGCAAAACCTCCTGACAGCAGTTAAAAGTTCCTTTCAGAATGGTGTCCACGTACCGCTGGTAGTCTTCCCAGCGATGATCCAGAAAACCTTTCATGCCCACTTCCGGAGGCACGGTGGCCGCGTTATTGACCAGGACATCAATCCGTCCGCTGCGGCTGAGCGCGGCCTGGACCAGTTTTTTGACCTGCCCTTCATTGCGCAAGTCCGCCTGATGGGCGGAAGCGCGCCCGCCCGCGCGTTCAATTTCCTGGCAAAGGGCCTGCGCTTCTTTAGCCCGCCGGTAATAGTGAACAATGACGGCCGCGCCTTCCCGGGCCATGCGGCGCGAGATAGCGGACCCTAAAAGTCCGGAAGCTCCGGTGACAAGAACGGTTTTTTCTGGAATCAGCATGATGGACCTCGGTTGTTTTGGCTATCGGTGCAGAAAGTATAAAACTTGATAAGTTCGGCCGCGAACCCCGGGTAATCAAGCCCCGACACAGCTTCAGGCGCGCGGCGGGCCATGGACTCACGAAGATTTTTGTCTGAAGCAAGCATGCGAAGGCGGTCGCGCAGCGTTCCGGTATCACGGCGTTCAAAAGTGAAGCCGTGGACCCCGTCCTGGATAAGCTCGGATGCTCCGGACTGGCGCGTGGCAATCACGGGGCGCCCGCAAGCCAGCGCCTGGGGAATGACAAGTCCATATCCGTCTTCGAGCGAAGAATGCACCACCACGCTGGCCTGGCCGTAAGTTTCCTCAGCGGGAACCTGGGTGACTTCCACGACTTTTTGCCGGATCCGCGGGTTTTGATTCATAAAATCACGCAGCATGTTTCTGGACCAGCGGTCTCCGGTGCCTCCAATCAGCACCAGCTCCGAATCCGGAATGTCCGCTTCCGTAAAAGCCTTGAGCAGATAATAAATCCCCTTGCGCACATCAATCGTGGAAATGACCAGCACCCGGAAAACACCCTCGTGCGGAGGAAGCGGCCTGAAATGATTCCGGTCAACGCCCGGATGAATCACGGATATTTTTGAAGCCGGAACTCCTTCATTCACAAAAGTCTCTTTGGCCCAACGGGAATTGACGCGGATAAAATCCGCCTGCTCGATTTCACGCAGAGACTGGCGAAGAGCCTCCGGATGAAGAAAAGATTTGTGCGGGGCTTTCTGCATGCGGTGTTCCTCTTCAAGAGTGCGCATAAGATAATTGGGATGCGTGTTCAGGCTTGTGACCACCAGCCTGCAGCCAGGGCTGAGCGCGCGCAAACGGCGCTGCGTGTCATGGCACTGGCCGATGATACCGTCAAAAAGACGGGCGCCGCCGGTCCGCTCCGCGACGCACCGGTCAAATTCCCGGTCCGAAAGAAGGGTCATGACATCCTGCCTCCGGTTCATGCCTGGAACACTTCTGAAAACATCAAAAAGAAACTTTTCAGGAAACCTCACAAAGGGAATATCGGTTTTAGCCGGAGAATCTCCCGGAATCCCCCGGCTGAAAATATGCGCACCTGAAATTTTTTTCAGACTCGCGGCCATGAGGCGCAGAAACTCTCCCTGCCCTCCGCTTCCCCACAAGGCATTATGCGAATAAATGACCGCGTGATTTTTCATTTTCTCAGAAAATCCCGGCGTCATGTCTTACCCTTTTCCCGCGGCTCTGGAAACAGCCCGTCTCAAACAAAATTCCCCCAGAAGTATCTGCACAATGCAAAGCAGCGCATAGCTGGCAGTCGTGGCTTCAGCCGCTCCCACAAACCCGCGGTCAGGGATCCAGGCGAAGTTCAAGGCCACATTCAGCGCGGCACCCAGGCCGAAAACCGCGAAGTTGATCTTCTCCTGGTGAAATACCAGCAGAAGATTCCCGCTGGAGATGGCGGTGAAAATCATGACACTGGCCCAGACCAGCACGCGCAGCGCCGGAGCCGCGGACTCAAACTGGGGACCGAATAAAATCCTCAGAATAAGCGGGGCCGCAAAGGTCATGACGAGTCCCGCCAGGATGCCGGCCGCGGCCAGACCCAGGGTAGCCTTGCGGTAAAGACGGGCCAGAGCGCCGGGATTCTCCACGGAAAAACGGGCCATAAGCGGATACACACTGCCCATGACCATGACAGGCAGCGATTCCAGCAGGTTGGTCAGCCGGTAACAGACCCCATAAAGACCGACTTCTGCCAGACCGCGCATTTTTTCCAGCATCAGAAAGTCACAGCGGTTCAGCACAGCGACCAGAAGCGCGGTCCCTCCCTGAAAAAAGCTGGCCTTGAAAATCGGAGGCAGGATGGCGTAATGAAAAGAAAAAGGAATTCGCATCCATTTTCTGGACGTCAGGTTCAGCAGCGCCGTGTAAAAAACTTCTCCCGCCAGCAGAGTCCAGACAATCCCGGAGAAGGAACATTTCATGGAAACCGCCGCGAGCAAAAATGCCGTGCCCGAGAGTTTGGCGATGATCCCGATCACGCTTGGTGTCATAAAATCAAGTTTGACCTGAAAAATCATCCCCGGAAACTGAAATGCCAGAACCGGAAGGATCAGGGAGTAAATCAGGAGTCCGGAGCGGAGCTCCGCGGTAAACCCGGCAAAAAAAATAATGCCCCACGACATGGCCGTCAACGCCAGAGACAGGAAAAACTTGAACGTGAAAAGAGTGCCCATGATGTCCGCGGCTTTTTCGGGGTACTTTGAAACTTCGCGCACCGCGATGGCGGTGACGCCAAAATCGTTCAAAGTCTGAAAGAAATAGAAAAACGCGAAAAGATAACTGTATTGGCCATACCCCTCGACCCCCAGGTAGCGGGCAAGCACATACTGGATGACCAGGCTGGTGGCAAGCACCACACCCTGCCCTGCCATCTGGAAGGCCGTGTTCCTGACAATCAGTTTTGCGACAGGTCTGGATTCCATGGACTTATTGCGCGGCTTTCATGATTTCCGGCATGGCCTTGCCCAGTTCTCCTGCGATATAGGCCGCGCCCTTCGGGTTCGGATGGTAATGGTCCGCGTAAAAATAACCTGCCTTGTCTTCCACGTTTTCAAATCCGGCACTCAGGTCCACAAGCGGAACTTTTTCTTCCTGTGCAAGCCGCTTCAGAATTTCATTTTGTTTTGCGATTGAAGAACGCGAAAAAAGGTCCATGCGCTCACTGTCATAAAGGAAAGTCGTCAAAATGATATTGACCTTGTTGAGCCGCGCCAGCTGAATCAGGGTCCGCACGTTCTTTTCGAATCGCGCGGCGTTCTTTTCCTGAAGCTCATAAAGTTTCGGCGTCAGAGGTTCCGCGGCCGGAGGGTTCTTTTCGTACCGGCGCTTCAGGTAACTATTATGGAGCCTTCTGATCTGCTGCTTCAAAAAATAGCCGATCAGCGTGCGCTCATAAAAATTCTGGCGCTTTTTTTCAAGCGCCAGATACTCCCGCATGGTGGAAGTAAAAAGCACATTGTCCTGGATCCAGATGGGGTCGCTGGTTTTCTTTTCCATCAAAACGCTCTGCACAATATCGTTGACGTTTTCATAGTAAACCACCCACTCGGGCTTGAGCGGCAGCACGCGCAGGTAGAATCGCATCAGGGTCTGCAGGGAGTTGTGGCCGTTATTCCCCGCGTTGATGACAAAGAGGTCTTTTCTTCCCATAGCGGTCTTGAGCGCGGGTTCAAGAAGCGCGGCCCAGGTCTGATCATCGTTCAGACCGTAACCGAAAACAGAAGAACCTCCCATGACAAAAATCCTGAGTCCCTCTTTCTTGTCCCAATCGGGGTCGGGAACATGCGTCCTGAAGCCATGCGCGTCCGTGGAATATTCGGCATTCGCAGCCTTCCAGCGGTAATTCTCGGCGGCTTCAAAACCAAAAATCGCGGACTTCTTGTGCCCCCAGAAGCGGTAACTTGCAAAGGAGTCCCTGTACCAGAAACCCAGCGCGAAATCCGCAGTCCCGGCCGAGACTGCGAGAATCAGAAGTCCCGTCAGCACGGAATAAGCGGGCCGCAGGCTGTTTTTCCGCGCGCAGCCGGATGCCGCGGCCAGCGAAATCACAAACACAAAAACCGGCAAAACCGCCAGGACCGCGAAATAGCCGAGGCTGTACGGACCCACCCAGGGAACGCTGGACTGGTGAAAGAAAAGGGGCAGGACCGGCAGAATGCACGGGATAAAAACAATCCAGAATGCTTTTCTAAACACGCTCATCTCCTCTTAAGGAAAAGAAAATGCCAGGTTTCGGTTTCCCCGGTCAGGGCGTTTGTGAACACAATCATTTTGTCAGGGCCGGTTTCAAAAAGACGGCTGATCCGGGCCTCGGTCTCCTCGTCCCATTTGCGGACCGCGAGCACAAGCTCACGCACTCCGGTCAAATGAGGGTGCGTCATTTCAAGATAGCTTTCATTCCCCGCTTCCCAGGAATCCATGAGCTTTGAAAGATTCCCGATGAAACGGTTGGTATAAACACGCGTGCGGGTCAGGACCTGCACGGCTTCAAAACGGTTGTCAAAAACCAGGACCGGCATCCCCGGTTCAGCCATCATTTTATCCAGCGCCTGCGCGCCATGCATGTAAGGAATGCTTTCCGCGGCTTTCTGAAAAGCCAGCGTCGGGGCAATGAGGCCGAACACTTTCTCCGTCATCACCGTCTGGCCGAGCACAAGGGTCAGTGCCAGAAGCCCGGCGGCCGCGCGCAGACGCCCGCCCATTTCCCAGACTTTAGCGGCGCCCATGGAAATCAGCGGCAGCATGTACACCAGAAAACGGGATTCATAGGCGCTGTTCATGGCAATAAACATGACGCCCAGCAGAAGAGCGCAGAACATCAGCGCGTAAGAAAAGTTTTTCCATTTTTCCCGTGCCAGAAGCGCGAAAGGAAACAGAAAGCCGGTGGCAATGGCCAGAAAACCCGTCATGATCAGGATCTGCAAAGGCCTGGAAACTGTCCAGTAATACCCTACCCAGTAGCCGATCTTGCTCAGCCCGAAGAGTGAAACAATCAGCACCGCAGGAAGGTAGCAGACCGCCAGGCTGGCCCAGAAAGCAAAAGTCCTGAGAAACGTTTTTTTTCTGAAAGAACCTGCCAGATCGCAAAGCCCCCAGGCCGTGGCAAAAATTACAGGAATCAGCACCACGGAATAAAGCGCGCATAAAATCAAAACCCACATCAGCGCAAGCTTTCTGCGGCTCCAGAGCGCGGACTGCCATTCATTTCCCGCCGCCGTACAGGCGGCCATAATGAAAAACAGCTCAAAACTGTGCCAGATGAGCTGGCATGAAAAATTCACAACATACGGGTTAAAAAAGCAAAGAGCAAAAACCGTCAGGAACAAAAGCCCTTTGCCTTTTTCCGCGGAACAAAGCCGCGTGCTGATTTTGGCGGCAAAAAAAGAAGAGGCCGCGCCCAGAAGCATGGAAAGCCATGCCGCGGACACCCAGCCGGAACCCAGGATTTTCATCCATGCCGCGGCCAGCAAAACACCCGCGCTGTCCGTCACGCGCCCCGGATCGTTCGCAATAATGGCGGCAAACTGATAGAGAGCGGTTTCGGGATGCCGGGGCAGCTCACGGAAATTTTTAAACAGGACCGTGAAGCCCCAGTCCGGCGCGTGCGCAATGGAACGCGCCCAGAACGTGAAAAGCGCGCTGTCTTCTCCGGCCGCGTACAAATCAAGAGCATGCGCGAAACGGAAATACACGCCCAGCGCAAAAAGCAGCACGGCCGCGGCCGCAATCAAAAAGCAGTTCTTCCCCTTCGCCTGAGCCCCGCAGGTTTTAAACATGAGCCGCTGCCCCCTTGCCGGTCACTTGCGCGTAAATGCCCGCGAGAAGACGCACGTGGCGTTCAGGGCCGTAATCCTTTTCCACCAGGGCCTTGCCGCGAGCGCCCATGGCAGCGGCCTTTTGCGGCTCCGCCAGCAGTTCACTTATTTTTTCAGCCATAATTTTTGTGTCGCCCGGAGGCACCAGAAAACCGGACACGCCGTCTTCCAGCCATTCCGGAATTCCACCGGTTCGGAACGCAAGGACCGGTTTTTCATGGCTAAGCGATTCAATACCGCAAATACCAAAAGGCTCAGGCCAGGCGGAAGGAATGACCAGAAAGCGGATGCGGCGGTAAACCTCCCGAAGGGCTTCTTCGTCCAGCCATCCGGAAAAAACAACTTTCTCACCCAGGCCCAGCGATCGCGCCATTTTCTCGAGACGCTTGCGTTCTCCTCCGTCTCCAGCCACCAGCAGCCGGAAATCCTCGCTGACCTGCGCCGCGGCACGCAGCAGGAGGTCCATGCCCTTCTCCCGCTCAAGCCGGCCGGCAAACGCGAAAACAGGCGGTTCTTCCGCCGGCTGCGCAGAGGCAGGAACAGGCTCCACAAAATAAGGCACCACGCTGACTTGTTCGGCCGGGTATCCGGTGGCAAGCGCCTGAGCGCGCACGTATTCCGACGCCGTGATCAGCCTGCGGTAGCCGCGGTTGTTTTTATTGGCCTCGGCGGCGCGGGAATACTCGGCCAGCATGACCTGCGGGCGTTTGCTGAGCGTGCATCTTTTGTAAACCATGCGCGCCAGGCAGGCGGGACCGGTCGGATGCGAACAGCATTTGTTCAGCGCGAAATGAAACTTGTTTCCCGTGGGGCAAAAATCATAGACATGCAGGGTCTTGACCGCCGGAAAATTTTCCCGGACACGGGCCTCCAGATAAAAATTATTGCAGTCCTGAACGTGAACAAGGTCGGGAGCGCCTTTTTTCAGCATTTCGAGCACCTGCTCCGCCTGCGGGTTTTTTTCATTCAGCTTCCGGTATTTTCCGTTGAATCCCTGGACATAACTGCAGGGCCATTCAAAGCGGCGGGAAGCGGCCGCGGGGTCATCGTGAAAAACAGAAATTTCATGTCCCGCTTTTTTCAGGGCCGCGAGAAAACGGGGCACATAGCTGCCCACGCCTCCCCGTCCCATGAACCTTGTGATGACCGCGACCTTCATGACACTCCGGCTTTTTCCTTTTTTTCACCCAGCACGCTCCGGCAGGTTCTCCACCACCGGGCCAGGGTCTTTGAAATTTCATAGGCCCGGGCTTTTTCACGCGCAGCGAGGCCGATAGAGAGAGCTGTCTCTGGACTGCGGACCAGTTTTGAAACAGCGTCAGCCAGCGCTTCCGCGTCGCGGTCCGGAATGAAAATTCCATCCACGCCGTCGAGAATGACATCTTCGGCCGCGCCCGCGCGCGTGGTGACAGCAGGAAGTCCGGACGCCATGGCTTCAATAAGCGCCAGGCTGAATCCTTCCATGAGCGAGGGAAAAACAAAAATGTCCGCTTCCGCGTAAAAAGCAGGCATCTCCTCCGGAGAAACCATCCGCCTTACACGGACCCTTGAGCGAAGGTTTTCGGAAAAAGCCTGAAGCACCTGCTCATCAGGAACCAGGGTCCCGGCAAGCGTCAGCTCAAGTTCCGGATGCTGCGCGGCCAGTTTCTCAAAAGCCCGGACCAGGTAGCGCACACCCTTTCGAGGCATCCATTGCCCGACGAAAAGCAGCCGGGAAATCCTGCCTCTTTCGGCGCGCGGCTGGTCCAGAAACACGGCTGAAACGCCGTTGGGCGTCACATGGATCCGCTCCGCGCTTTGATACCCATGTGCGGTCATGTATTTTTTTTCATTTTCATTCAGGCAAAGCACCAGGTCCGAGAGCCTGCAGCTCCGGCGGATCATGGCTTTTTGCAGAAAACAGTAAAAGAAACGGAAGCGGAAGCTGAGAGGCTTGCCCTCGGCCGCGGCCTCGCGGACCAGCTGTTCAAAATAAACAGGCTCCAGTCCATGGAAGACCGCCGCCGTCTTCAGATGCCGGAACCTTGGAAAAATTTTCCGGACCGCGTTAAAAACCCAGCCCGAGTAGCTGTGAAACAGGATCAAATCCGGCAGCTCTCTGGAAAATAGAATTTTCCAGGCTGCCTGAAACGGATAGAGCACGGGCAAAAGCCGCGGCCCCGCGGAAAAAAAATCATCCGGCGTCAGGATCTCCAGAGACTGGCCCTGCGATTCAAGATAAGCCCTGGTCTGGCGGCAGATCTTGTAAACCGCGGTGCGTTCATCCTTTGGAGTGTGGATGACGTAAAGGATTTTGAATTTTTCAGTATTCATGTTCATGCACAGCTTCGCCCTCTCAGTCCCGGAAGCCCGGAACCTACGAGGAAGTTTCAATAAAAAAGGCGCGCTCTTTAAGCGGCTTTGTCTTCGCCTGTTTTCAGGATCTCAAGACAACGCGGCTTGAAAGGAACGCGCCGGATAAAACCTTTTTTCTCAAGCGCCCGTAAATGCTCAAGCACTGAGGGGGCGGCAATCTGAAAAAAAGCTCCGATCTCGCGGATTGTCGGCGGATAGCCCTGTTCTTTGGAGAACCGGGCCACAAAATCCAGGATCAGAACCTGTTTTTCAGTAAGGCCTACCATGAAAAGAAGTATACCTAACATCTGTTAGTATTACAAATGCTATCATTTAAGCATTATTCATAATTTTATAAGACTAATGTCTAATTATTTATAACAGGATATAACAAAAAAGCAGGGTTTGTAGAGAGGGACTGTGGATCTTATATAGATGGAAGGCCGGGCTAGGAAAAACTGAGCGGGATCTCGGCCTGGCGGCCTGAGACTTTTTTCAAAAGCCCGAGAGTTTCCCGAATCCCCTCTTCAAGGGACCCCTTAAACTCAAAGCCCGCGGCCGTCAAAAGGTCCGCGGAAACTTCCGTGGAAAAAGAACTCATCAAAGGAGAGTCCACCAGCTCAAAAACCACATCCGGGATTTCTCGTTGAAGGATATCCAGAATCTCGCGTACCGTATAATTTCCGGTCAAGGCGTTATAAGTCCCTCCGGACTCAAGATTCCCCTGCAAAGCGAAAATAATCACACGGACCGCGTCTTTCAAATCCAGATACGGTCTTTTCTGGTCCATGGCCGTGCGCCAGATACTGAGAGGATTTTTCACAGAAGCCTGCCAGCAGAAGCGGTTGACCGCGGTATGGAAACGCATGCCCGGAGAAACTCCAAAAATAGTTCCGAAACGGAAAGTCATGAATTCCAGTCCCTGCTCATTTCCCCAGGACCTCAGAAACATTTCAGCTTTTAATTTGGACTGCGCGTAAGGATTCAGGGCCTGGAGATCCTGAAAAGGCGCCGTCTCAGTCACGCAATGTTCGGTGTAAAGGCTGGTGGTTGAAAAAAACAGCATACGCGCGCCGCGTGCCGCGCACGCGCGCGCAAGCCTGCACGTACCGTAAAAGTTGACCCGGTACGTCGCTTCCGGATTAAGCACGCTTTCATGCGGAACGGTCAGAGCCGCCAGATGCACCACGCTGTCACCAGGTTCCAGAAAAGTCTCAAAAGGGAATTCAAGAATGTCGGCTTCAATAAAACGGTAGCTGCCCCCCTCCGAAAGATTGAAGAGGGAGACATAGCGCTGGGTCACAAGATGATCAATCAAAACAATCGGCGTTTCCGGAAAAAATTCCGGAAGTCTGCGGATAAGGGAAGAGCCGATATGCCCCAGAGCGCCGGTCACAATGATACGGCTCATGGAACCTCCTGCCTGCTTGGGGAAAAAATGTTTTCCACGGTCATGGCAATGCCCTGCTCAAGCGTGACCTTCGGTTTCCAGCCTGAAGCTTCCGCGAAAGCGGAAAAATCAGCGGTGAAACTCCGGTTTTCAATGGCCGGCAGAGGGTGATCCCTGCGTGTCACCACAGGAACTCTGGATCCTGTATTTTCCGAAACTTTTTCCGCAACAAGAGTAAAGGCGTCCGCGAAGCTGGTTCCTTCCCCGCTTCCCGTGACAAAAAAACGGCCGCTCAGTTTTTCGAGGAAGGCTCCGGCATAAAGAAAAGCCCGGGCCGCGTCTTCAATGTAAAAATAATCCCGCTTCCGCAGCGGATCTCCATAAACTGCAAGCCCTTTTCCTTCCACGGCCCGGTGAATCATCTGATTCAGGACGCCCCGGTCAGGCTGGCCTTCCGCCTCGCCCGGCCCGTACAGATTGGGCAGACGAAGGCTCACGGCACGGACCTTGCCGCGGCGCGCGGCATCCAGCAGTAAATTTTCAGCTTCAAGCTTGTGTTTTTCATACTGTCCGGCAAAGGGCTCTTCCTGGGTCACGGTGCCGGCAAAGACAATCCCTGGAGGCGTGTCCATTTCAGAACACATTTCAAGCATGAGCGTGACAGGAAGAACGTTAAGAGAGCGGTCCTCTTCAGGGTTTGAATCCGCAAACTCCGCGCTGGTCTGGGCCGCGAGATGAAAAACAAGGTCAGTCTGGCGGAGCGCTTCCTGCCAAAGCTCACGGCTGCGCACATCTCCCCGCCGGTCTTTGATTCCCGCGGCAGGTTCAAGCCGGCGTCTTGACCAGCGTGTCAGCTCGCAGCCCGCGCGGGCAAGCATACCGCAAAGGCGGGAGCCCAGAAAACCCGAAGCGCCCGTAACCAGCACGCGCTTCCCTTTTAAAAAAGATTCCGGATTCATGACAGGACCCTTACATGGGGAACAAAAACAATCCACTTCCCGCCCTTTTTCATGAACCCGCTTTCTTT
>CAZIQJ010000025.1:0-16213 GCA_964541285.1 uncultured bacterium
TAGAATCCTTTCATGGACGTAAACTCCTTTGAAGAATTGAACCCAGACGAACAGGCCCGGGTATTCCGCCAGAGCTCTTTCAAGGAACGCGCGGAACTGATCCGGCACAGTCATGACCCCCAGGCGCTGACGCGCGCGCTTTCCCACGAAGAGCTTTATCTTCTGACCCGCGAAATGGACATGGAGGACCGCAGCGAAGTCATCCGCTACGCGGCCCTGCCCCAGCTTCTTTTTATCGCGGACGTGGACTGCTGGAAAAAGGGCCGCCTGGACGCGGATGGATTCGTGGTCTGGATGGAAACGCTGCTGGCGGCGGGTGATCAGGTTTATTTTAACTGGTCGTTTGCCATGGACCCGGAAACCATCATCGCGGGTTTTCAGAAGATTATCCAGGTCATCAAGCCGGACCGTGAATACGCCATTGATGAAATCCTGGGCGACAAGCCGTACTTCACGCTGGATGAAATGTATTTCATCGCGGTCAAGGAAGAGAACATGGACACCGTGCGCCGGGCGCTCCAGGTCCTTTATGAAAATCACCGCGGCCGTTACGTTTCGCTGCTTGAAAGTATCATTGTGGAAATGGAGGACGAGATCGAGGAAGAAGCGCACGAGAACCGTGAGCGCAGGCTTTCCGAGCGGGGCTTCCCGGATTATGAATCCGCCCGCAAAATTTACCGGCCCATTTCAAAAGAGGAATTCGCTGCCTATCCCAAAAAGGCGTGGAACGCTCCCAAAGACCCTCATTCACCCGCGCCCAATTATCCGGTGCTGTGGTCCGAAGACAGGCTTTTTCTGGATGAGGTGCTGCTGTTGGTTCCCAAGGACCGCCAGGACCTTTTGCAGAATCTTCACGAGGAGCTGGCATGGGTTTCAAACAAGGTTCTGGCCGCGGACAGCCTGGATTTTACTTCCGAGGAACGGGTGCGCCGGGGCATTGAACGCGCGCGAGGATTTATCAGTCTTGGCCTGCAAAGTCTTTCAGGCGGCGACCTGCCTGCGGCCCTGAAGATCCTGGAAGAGCACTGGTGCGAGAATATTTTCCGCTGCGCCATGCGTGACATGCTGGAGCTGAAGGAAAAGGCGCTGGCGGTTGTCCGGGAGTACTGGAAAGGCAATCAGCTTGGCTGTCTTGAATTTTTAAATCCTCCCTATGAGTTTGTGTTCCTTGGCCTGCTTCGTCCTGTGCCGCAGTGCTTTGACGGGGAAGTGAAGGAAAACGTGGAGCCGCTGCGTGATTTCCGCCGCCTGGAAGACCTGGAGCGGGCAGGCCGTTCTCTGGTGGAAATTGAAAATATTTTTCGCGCGCTTGCCACGGCTTTTCCGGCAGCTATTAAAACGTTTGTGGAATATTATGATCTGGAAGGGGAGATTTCCGGTACTACGGTGCTGGGCACGCTTTTCGCCCGTCATATTTTGAACGGGAAGCCTTCTTTTAAAAAGCTGACGCTCAAGGAACTGGCCTTGTTCATGGAAAAGGCCTTTGACAGCACGGGAACGCGCCGTTTTCTCCGTCCGGAATTCAAGGAAGCCTGGCTTCGGGATTTTGCCGGTCCTGCGGACCGGGAAAAACTGCGCGGGTTTATGGGGTTTGTTTTTGAGCATATTGAAGAAGAGTTCAGACGCCTGGACTTTTCAAAGGCTGTGGAACCCAAATTTATTTCCAGTGTCTGGATTCGGGCCGCCGAATCAACAGAAACAGGCGCGTCTGAAGAAAAATCACCGAAAGAAAAGAAGGAAACCCGAAGTGTCCGCAAAAGAAAAGCCTGAAACGGATTTTGAGATCGCGTTTTACGAAGGTATCCTGAAACGCTCTCCCGACTACGTGGATGTCATCGTTACGCTGGCTGAAACTTACACCCGCGCCGGCCTTTACAGCAAGGGGCTGGAGCTGGACCAGAAGCTGGCCCGCCTGCGCGCGGACGACCCTGTTGTGCATTACAATCTGGCCTGCAGTCTGGCCCTGACGGGAGATAAAGAAAAAGCTCTGGACGCGCTGCGCAAAGCCATTCATCTGGGATATGTAGACGCGGTGCATATGAAAAAAGACCCGGACCTGAAGAGCCTGCGTGAAGAGCCGGTTTTTCAGGAGCTTCTCCGGCTTATTGAATAGTCCCGCTTTAAATTTCCGCTCAAAAACCCTGTTTTTTTGTATAATCAGCCATTCTTTGCCGAGGTGAGATATGCCCACATACGATTACGAATGTTCAGCGTGCGGACACCATTTTGAGCAGGTGCAGTCCATGAAGGACGCGCCGCTTAAAAAATGTCCCGAATGCAAAAAGCTGAAGGTCCGCCGCTTGATCGGCGGGGGAGCCGGAATTCTTTTCAAGGGATCCGGCTTTTACCAGACCGATTACCGCTCTTCCAAATACCAGGAGTCCGCGAAAGCCGACAAGCCGTCCTCGTGCGGCGGCGGTGCGTGCGGCTCCGGCGATAAAAAGACCGGCTCCTGCAAGGCCTGATTGTTCCTGACCGTTTTCTTTTCCCTGATTTTTCTGCTCTGGTTCGTCCAGGGGCTTGACCTGATGCGCGGAGTTCTTTTTCTGATCCCGGAGCTGAAGCCGGGAGGCCGGAACGAAGGCCCGCTCCCCAGGATCAGTATTGTTTTTGCGGCCCGCAATGAAGAGCATACCGTGACTCCCGCGCTGCGCTCCATGCTGGCCCAGGATTATCCTGATTTCGAAGTCATCGCGGTCAATGACCGTTCTGAAGACGCCACGCTTTCCATCCTGAAATCTTTCAGCGACCCCCGGCTCAAAGTCCTGGACATCCGCCAGCTGCCGGAGGGATGGCTTGGAAAAAACAACGCTCTGTATCAGGGCTTCCGCGCGTCGGGGGGCAGCTGGGTGCTTTTCACGGACGCTGACATTCATCTTCATCCTGACTGCCTCAAAGCCTGCGCGCGCGAGTTTCAAAAAAATAACTGGGACCACATGGTGCTTTTTCCAAAACTGACCGGACAGAACTGGCTTGAGACCATGTTCAGCACCGCATTTTTGCTGGGGTTTTACAGGTCGTTCCGGCCGTGGGAAGCGCGCAATCCAAAATCAAAAGCGGCCGTGGGCGTGGGTGCTTTCAACCTGGTGCGCCGGGAATTTTATTTAAAGGCTGGCACGCATGAACGTCTGGCTCTGAACGTCATTGATGACGTGGACCTTGGCCGTTTGATGAAACAGAACGGCGCGCGTCAAAGCGCTTTTACCGCGCCCGGCCTTGTGGCCGTGGAATGGGTCAGCGGGTGGAAGGGGATTTTTAAAAGTCTGGAAAAAAATGCGTTCGCGGGCTTTCGTTACCATCTGCCGCTTGCCATGCTTGCTTTGTTTGGAGGTTTCTGCTGCGATGTGCTTCCTTTCTTCCCTCTGTTTTTTCCGGGGCAGGCTTTTTTTCTTCCGGCGGCCGCCACGGTGTTTATGATTTTTCTGGTTTATCTCACAATTTCCCGCACCCAGCCGGCATCCATGCTGGCTTTTCCGGTTCACCCCCTGAGCACGATTCTTCTTCTGACGGTCATGACCGCTGCTGTCAGCCATGTGCTGCGCAAAGGCGGCGTGACCTGGCGGGGGACTTTTTACCCGCTGGCCAAACTGCAGGCAGCTTCTGACTTGTCGTAAATCCCCGGTTTTACCCGATTTTCCCTTATAGCAATTTATAACATTCTGGAACGATCCCTGATAAGTCCTGCCCTGTGAAAGGCAGGTATTTGCCTATTGGGACAAAAACGGGCATCCTATAGGACTCTCATGTTTAAAAACCCAGGTTCTGTTGACCTTTTTATTGAAGCAGCGACACAAACGCGCTGCAAGCAGCACAAGGAAGGGCGAGGATGACGCACCCTCTGCGGTGCGTCGATGAGCCGTGACGCAGTGATGCGCCGCAGCCCGTTGTGTCCCGCGGGGTTGTGGCGGCACGGACGATACTCCTTCGTTGTTCCTCCTCGGCATAGTGCTTTGACTATGCCTTCGTCGGCACGCCTCGGATTGCCGGCCGTGGCGGCTCACAACGCTGCCTCCAAGAAAAAGGTCAAAAGAACCTAAAAAAACTCATGAAATTTAAACCTTTTATAAAAAAAATTACGGCACTTATTGTGGTGATGGCCTATGGCCTGACACAATGCCACGCCCAGCCAGCCATGGCGCAGAGTGCCGCGGAACCGGTTTCCCCGCAAGCCTTTAAGATTCCAAAGGCCATGGGAACGGTTGAGGAAGTTCTGAGCGGAAACAGAAAGACAATCATTTATATCCAGGACGCCCATGATTCCCTGGAGGCCCAGGAAAATATCGCGCGCATGGTGCGGTACGCGGTGGAGCATTACGGGGTCAAAACAGTCTACGAAGAAGGGTACGAAGGCACGGTCCCTACGGATGAGTATTTTGGTTTCATCAAGAACCCCGCCCGCAGGCAAAAGGTTTCTCACTTCCTTCTCGACAAGCTGCGTATCGGCGGCGCTGAGTACGCGCATATCAACCGGAAAAAAGATTTCAGGCTGCTGGGCGCCGACAGTATTCCGCTTCACCTCAGCAATATCCGCGCGTACCGTGATTCCGCGCGATTCCAGGAAGGGGTGGAAGAGGACCTGGACGCCATTGCCCGCGCGTTTGAAAATCTTTCCGCCCGCTACCTGCCCGCGGAAGTCCGCGGCTGGCTGAAGCTTCGCAGGCGTTTTGACCGCGGTGAGCTGGATTTTCTGGATTATCTGAACCGTCTTGCGGCAAGCGCGAAAAAAGCTCCGGGTTTCAAGGCTGCGGCCTATCCTCACATTCAAAAAGTTCTGGCCCTGGCCGCGGCCCGGAACCAGGCGGCTCTGGAAGAAGTCAAAAACATTAATCCTAAAACACTTTTTGAGGAAGTGGACGCTTTTGAAAATGGCTTCGCGGAACAATTTTTAAAAGACACCCGCGCCCGCGGGATCTATGCCCGCCAGAAAGAGTTTCTGCTGCTGAAGCGCGTGAACGAATTCAGCGTCAACTCCGCGGAATATGAGGCGGCGCTCAAAATCCTGGCTTCAATCAGGACCGAAGACCTGGCCCGTTTTATCGTGGAAAACTCCGGGCAGTCGCTGGTGCTGTCCCGCGAGTGGGAAGAAAGGATCGCGAACGCTCTTGAGTTTTACAAAATCGCGTTCCAGCGTGATGCTGGCATTGCCCGGGCGCTTGAGGATTTTGCGGCCCATCCTTCGGAACGGACCGCGGTCCTGGTGTACGGAGGGTTTCACAAGAGGGCGGTCAAGGACATGCTGGCTGAACGCGGCCTTTCCGGCATTGTCGTCATGCCCGGGATCACGGGGTTTGACGCGCGCCACCAGGGTTATTACAGGCAGCTGATGTCCGTCGGCTATCTTCCATACGAAAAACCTCTTTTGCATACCGCCTCGCGCTCTGAAACTCTTTTTACCCTGCCGTATGGAAAGGCGGAACTGTCGGGCATTGAACGCAAGATCGATGTGCTTGACGCTTCTTCGGATTCTTTCCTGCTGGAACCCGCGGGCAAGCGTTCGGAAATTCGCAATCTGCTGCAGGAGGAGACGGTTCCGGGGGCGGGAGATGCTGGGGCTGACCCGCAGCTCAAGTCAGCGCTGGATGGTTTTAAAGACCCTGAAGAAGCCTGGGAAAAATGGATCAAGCCGAACGTCTCCGCCATGATTTATAAGCCCTCTCCCGGTGCGGACCTTGAAGCATCTGGAAGAAGGCTGCATGCTTACTGGACGGCGAGGGGCTGGGATAAAAAACTTGACCTGAATTCTCTCATATTCCTCATGGAAGGTCCGCTTCTGCGGGCTGAGTTTCTTCAGGCGGAAAGAAGAAGGGTTCGAGTTGCCGAGGGAAGTCTGGCACAGAACCTTGTTCGCGACTGGATGACCGGCGTGGCATTTGCCATGCATCTGCGGTGGTATGGTCCGCATCTTGAACGCGGTGCTGAGATTGAGAAAAACGGTTTTCCTTATGATAACGAACTGGTACGTGAGAGCGTCCGCCGGCTCATCGCGGAAATTCTGGCGGCCCGGGCCTCCGGTCAAAATATTCAGCTGCTTGCGAATCCGTCTTATAAGGAGAAAAAATCAGGCGTGAAATGGGATGATCTTATGCTTTGGGGGCTGGCCGTAATGATGGACCCCGTGATCCATGATTTTGAAAATGGATATTTTGAAGACAGCGCCGAACGGGCCCGGGATTTATGGCCGGAAGGATCAAGACAGGGGATATCCGAATATTTCGCGGCCGTGCTTTCTGATATCCCCGCCGTTGATTTTGCGGGCCGGCCGAATGGTGAAAAAGTTACGCGCGATGAGATTACGTCCCTTCTTGCGGAGTTTTTGGCTCTCGACCGGAAAGCCTGGGAGAACAAAGGCCTCGTTCCACCGCAGGACGTGGTGGTGACAAAAGCCGCTTACTATGGCAAAAAAATCCTGGAGGGGCAAAATCCCAGGCCTTATCTGAACCCTCTTTTGAATCTTCCTCTCCCGTGGTTCGGGGAGCAGGAGTTTTTTAATAAAAGTTCAGCTGAAATCCACAGACGCTTTTTTGAAGTCCGTGACCGCCAGCTGAAAGCTGTTGAGAAAAAATACATCAGCCGTGAGCTTTTTCAGCTTGAGGTCCTTGCCGCCTGGAGTGAGCTGGGCCAAGTGCTGGATCAGAAAACATTGGCTGCAAAACTTGGCGCCGCCCGGATTCAGGCGCTGCAGGCCTATCTCAGTGCTCAAGGTCTTTCGGGTAGAGCTGCGTATTTTCAGGAGCTGGTTTGGGAAAAGCGTTCGGAAATGCGCATGACAGACGCGGCGACCGGGGAACCCGGGCCCGAGACTCGCCTCGCGCGGTTCCTTCGCTATGACGACGACGGCATCGAAGATTTTCCTGAGAAGTTCCCCGAAGGATTTATCGAGCAGTTTACGGACAATCGTTTCCTTACCCGTGAGGACTTGCGCAAACCTTATGTGGAATTGACCACGGGCAAAAGAATCGAAAGCATGCGCGAGTACCGCCGCTGGCAGTACCAGCGTATTCTTGCGGACGAAAATTCAGAAGAAAGCGTCCGGGCGCGCGCGGCGCGCAAGCTTGAGTGGGTCAAAAACTCCAATGCCATTGCACGGGCGGCAGGAATCACATCTTCCAATTATGTGAACATCAAAGGCATGACCGACGCTATTCCCACGGCCAAAACGCTGTGGGCTCTGGGCAAGGCGTTGAGCATGGATCCGATCATCATCCTGTTTGGAGAACCCATGACGGCAGACTATTTTGACGGGATTGTCTCAAGCACCGTCATTGCTTTTCTCCGCATGCGGCTTGGATGGACGCAGGATGAACTTGCGGACAAACTCGAAGAAGAAGGGAACCGGAGAGAGCCCAAAGTGGTCATGTTCACGGGGACAGACAAACGCGGGGCTATTCAGCAATGGGAACTCGAAGAAGCGGCTACGCGCCCCGTTCTTCCGGAAGAGCCGAAGCGCCCTGTCATTGAAGCTGTGCTGGGGTACCAGGGGATTTTTAAAACGGTTCCCAACAGGCCCTCCCGCGCCAACAGCGCGCGCGGCTCACGCGCGAAACCGCAGAAAAAAGAAAAGAAGCCCGCGGCGGAACCTGTCAAAAAGACCCCGGCCAGCCCTGAGCCTGCCGTTTCAGCAGTTCCTGTGGACCCGGTCCGGGTTCGAAAAGAAGCTGAATTCAGTATGTGGATGCGGCTGCGCGAGGAAATGGAAGCCAAGGCCAGTGATGGAAACGAAGATTTTCTGGATGCTTTTCAGCGTTTGATTAACCATATGAATGCTATTCACACATCCGGAAGCTGGACGGGCCAGCGCCGTCATTTTAATGTTTTTGAAGCTCTGATCCGCAATGCCATGGAAGCATTCAGGAATCAGGCGGGGCATTATCCTGATGGCGGAGAGGCCACGGTGAGTTCGCTGCTTGAAGCCGTGCGCCCTGCTTTTTCCGGAGAAAATCATTCTGTCATTGAACATCCCCTGGGGCGCTGGCACCAGGACCGCTATGAGGAAGTGTATCAAAGAGTCCGCGAGGCCAAGCGTCTTCGTCAGCAGGCCGATAACCAGGCCGAAAGAGGGACGGAATATACCCGTCTTCTTGACCGCGCCGAAGAAACGCTTTTGCCGGCGATGGAGCTGATCCGTGAGGATGTTTTTGTGCTTCATGGCCTGGCTGAAATCGCGCTGCGCCGCCGGGAGCGAAGCGCTTATGAGGCTGCGGAACGTTATCTTCGCCGTATTCTTGATCAGCAGCCCATGCATGCCGCGGCCCTGAACACTTTGGGAAGATTGGCTTTTTTTCAGGGTGATCTGCTGGGCGCCATTGCCCGCTATCAGCGTGCGGCTGAGGCTGAACCTGGAAATTCAGTCGCCGCGAATTCCCTGGGGCAAATTTCTCTCTGGCTGGACAAGCCGTGGGAAGACCGCATCCGTGAAGCCCGCTATTACTATGATGAAGTCCTGAGCCGTGAACCCGGAAATCCTTACGCTCTGGTGGGCCGTGCGCGCACTTACTACCTGGAAGATCTGGAAGTACTGATTGACTCAGGGACTTATCTGGCGGACCCCGGGGACCTTGAAAAAAGCCAATGGCGGAATTTCAAGCTGGCGCTTGAGGATCTTCAGGCTGCGATCCGCGGAGGGCGGGAAGTCGACCGCACGTACGTTTCGCTTGGTCTCTTTTATATGGCCATCGGAAATTACGCGCAGGCGCGGATATCTTTTGAAACCGCCTACGCCATGAACCCTGAGAATTTGCGGGCAGAACGCTTCGCGACCATGGAGATCCGTCAGTATGACGCTTTCCGCTCGCGCATGATTTCAGTTTACCACCATCCCGCGGGAGCCATGAGAGAAGACTCCCTGGCCGCTGACTTGCATCAGGAAGAGGCTCCCCGGAACATTGTGCGCGGCGAAGTGGTGTATCAGTCCGGGACCTCATCAGGAGACATCACGGGCCAGACTGTATTTTTGCGGCCCGGCGTGATGGCGGAGGTGAAGCACCAGAGCGTATCTCCCGGAATTCTGATTGTGGATTATCCCGCTTACCGTGAGGGGCTGAAAGGCCGCGGCGCGCAGTACTGGGACCGTTATGTCCAGACTTTCCTCCAGAAACGCGAGGTCAAAACCCTTATTTTCCAGAATGCGCCCGCGAATTTCCGTCCGCCGCGCGGAGCGCATTTTGACGGCCGCGCCATTCTCGCGGTTTCAAATTCGCTTGATGAAATTCCTGCGGATATTTTTGAAATGGGCTTTCATGTCCGCGGCACCCGCTTTGAGCTTGAGTTTCATCCTCTGGAACGCCGGTCTGAGGTTCGGGAGGCGGGCGCTGGAAACACGGGCAAGAATTTGAGTATCTCTGGCCGGACAAGCCAGAGACCTGCGGTGGAGACGCTCCGGGCTTGGGTCCTGAAAGCTTTTGAAGACCATTGGGCGCTTGTGGATGCTGAGACACTCAGGGTTGAAGACATCCACTCGCGCATCAGTATCAGTTTTGACGGCATCGGGCAATGGAGCGAAGAAATTTTTTCGATTCTGCGCGGAGTAGGAGAACGCGTTGCCCGTGAATATCCCGGCTTTACTTATTACACCGGAAACCCCGCGCTTCATCAGCAGGGCATTCTGGATGAAGCCCGGAGCAAGGCGGGTTATTCCATTTTTCGAATGGATGTTTTCCCGGCCCGGCGTTCCGAGGTGCGGGAAGAAAATAACGCGGACGAGTCCAGGGCGGAAGAAAAAGAGGAGAAGGTCAGCACAGGCTTCAGGCTGGTTCAGGCCGCGGGCTGGGGCGGGACGGTCCTGAGTATTCTGGCGTCCCTGATTTTCCTGCCTGAAGTGGTTCAGGGGTATGTGTGGCCGCTTTTGAAAGGCTGGCTTTTGACGGCTTCAGTCATTTTCTCAAGCCGCTTCGAAGGCCGCTTCAAGACCCTCAAGCAGCTGGCGGTGATCGCGGTGCCGCTGACATGGATCGCGGCCGCGGGGTTCAGCGCGCTCCGCGTTGAAGACATGGCCATGGTCGGCATCGGGACCTTGATCGTATTTACGGGCATCTTTCTCTCCGAAACGGTTTTTCACAGGACAAAAGAGACATCTGTCAAAAAATCCTTTTTCTCCGCGCTTCGCTGGGCCTTTACGGCGGGCGTTATCAGCCGGGTTTATATTTATACCGTGTTCATGCCTTACATCCTCGGTTCGGACATTCCAAACGCGGTGCTGAAATCAGCGTTTGATCTGGGCGTTGCCAGCCCCCTTGTGCATGTGCCGCTTGTCGTCAGTCTGGGGATTGTCATGGGCGAGAAAGTCAATTTGTGGAAGGACCTTTCCGCCGGCAACTTCAAGGCCCTGCTCAAGTCTAAAACCTTCCGTGTTCTGGCCGTGATTTATCCCGCGAATTTTCTTTTCTGGTTTTTCGCGCTTCTTCCCGCCTATTTCAGCGGGGGACAGAACCGGGTCCTGTTTTACCTGCTGCATTCCGCGGCGGTGCTGGTCTGGACTTCCATTCTGGAGCGCACCATCAAAAATTATTTTGCCGCGGACAAGATTGTTCAGGACCAGGAACTCGCGGGCAAGCGTTCGGAAATGCGCTCTCCGGCCACGCAGTATTCTGAAATCAGCCATGAGAACAACAACATGGGGCTGATTCCCATTGCCGTGCATTACATGGACTTTTTTGGACAGCTTCTGGCGGAAGATGTCCGGCAGGATGACCAGACAGGGCCCAATCCTCCCATGATCGCGGCGGAGGGGCATACGCTTCTGCATGTGACGGGGGAAGGTGTGGAGAGCAAGAACGCCCTGATTCTGATTTATGACTCGCTGATGAACCAGATGCAGATCAGCGAGAGCGAAAGCCGGCCCGTTATTACTCCGGTCCCGGCAGACAAGCTGCATTTTTATGAAGGGCGTGAGGATTTCGTGGCTGAGGGATATCAGTCGGATCATCCGGTCATTTTGCAAACCCGCCTGACGCCGGACGGAAGGAAAGTCCAGTTCACGGCCATTTACATCGGCGGCTTCCGCCCTGGAAAATTCCTGAAGTATGAAGTCCTGCACCGCCCGCAAGGTTCGGACCAGTTTATTCCATACCCGGTTTTTGAGATCGACAATCGCATGGCCTCCGGGTTGATTCTTCCGCACACGCCCGGGCGTCTGATCATTCCGGGCAAGGAAGATATGAATGTCACGATCCACAAGTCAGACCTGGACCGCATGCTTGCCCGCGGTTCCTGGGTGGAAGACCCCAGACCCCGGCGCTCCGAAATGCGCGTTGGGAAAAACGCGCAGGTCATTCTGAGCATCGTGGACCAGCTGGAACTTGCCATTGCCAAAAAACAGAACGGACGTGTGGCGCAGCTGCTGGACCAGCTTGGGAAAAATCTGCCGGCGGTCAAGGACTGGCCCAAATGGAATGATCCGAATTGGGAAGGTCTGGGCAACCTCCGCTACATTTATGTGATTCAGGAAATTTACGCCCGGCTGAAAGATGAAAGGCGAAATTCCCTGATCCAGGTCATGCAGATGGTGCACGACCATTACACGCTCCACAGGACGCGCGGCGAACTCAGCACGCGCACCCGCGAAGACAGGCTGTCGGGCTTTTACGGTTTGATCCAGGCGCGTGTTCGCCCTATTGCCGATGCTCTGAAAAGTATGGCGGGTGAAGAAAAACCCCGGCCGCTGGTCATCCGCTATCCCGCAGCGGGCGATGGCTCGACTCTGATCGGCCTGGTTAAAAATCTTGCTGAGACATTCCCGAAAGTTCCGTTCAAGATTGAAGCTTCGGACCGCTACCTTAATTACGCGATGGTGGAGCAGGGAATTGATTTCGCGATCTACGACTCCCACGGTGAATTCGTGGAAGCAGGCGTGAACGGCCAGATCTTTTATGAAGAAGACATGATTCCCGGCCATTACGCGGAGACCTACGGGGCCATGAAGCGCAGGTTTGCCGCCGGGACCGGCATCAGGCATTTCAGCCGTCTGAACCCCCGGCTGACCCAGACAGGCTCTGATCTGGCGAAGAAGAAAATCGATATTTCGTTTGAAGAGCGCGATATCGAGCACGATCCCTACAAAGCCAGGAGCGCGGACCTGGCCATTCTTTCGAATGTGCATTACTACGTCCAGGCGCCGGAGTCGGTCATTGATTCGCGCGTTGACACCGACGCCGCGCGCGGCCTCTGGTCTGTTCTTTCCACGGCGCACAACGACGGCATCCGCTCTCTTTTCCGGCTTATGGGCCGTACGCTGAATCCTCCGGACTGGCAGACGGGCTATCCGGGCGGCGTCATGCTGGTGCTGCAGAATTCCCTGGATGCGTGGACGCTGGGGCAGGACGTGTATTTCCGCGAAACAGCGGAGCTGGTGCTGAATCCGCGTTTTTCGCTTTCCATCGGCGGCGGCGAGGATTCCGGCCATGCAACGCCCAAGCTGATCGCTTCTTATGAAGAAGACGGCTATCCTTATCTGACCCGCATTCCCGTGGAGTCCGCGACGCATCCTCTTGACGAACATGAAGTCGAAGCGCTGGCCCGGCTTTCACACCCCGTACCCGTGAAATGGAACGACCTTAAAATTATTTTCGCGGACCATTCGCACACGCTTTTTACTCCCGGCCGCAAACCGGACCGCGAACTGGTGGGGTATCTTGAAGAACTTTTTGAGCAGGGCGCGGTCTTGATCATCGAGACCGGCGATGCTTCCAATACCATAGTGGAGCGCGGCATCATCAAGGCCATCAAGGCCAAATACCGCAGGCAGATCATTCTTAACTCCGCCACGGGTGCCGTGGCCTATGGTTTTGACAACGCGGGCAGGCTGGACAGGAAAAAACCGCTGTTCAACCTTGCGGCGAACATTTTAAGCGAGGCCGAGCTGAAGCTGTGGAAGGAAATCATGCAGCGCGCTTTTTACGAGTACCAGCTTGGCTCTCAGGAGTTTGTTTTCGGTTACGGGGATTATAACCGCAGCTTTTTGATGAACAAGGACGACGCCCAGATGTCCGCCAGCCTCGACATCAAGCTGGTCATGATGAACGAGCGTGAAGGCCTGGAAAAAAACAGATGGCTGGTGGGGCGCGGTCTTCCTCCCATGACGCCCGCGGGCAGAAATTTCGACCTCCGCACCTCGCTGGAAGTTTATCTCAAGAGTGAACTGGCCAAGGCCGGGCTGGAAGAAAAAATCGAAGTCCATACCGTCAGCACGCGTACCATTGACACCACGCTCAAGGGTGTAACCAAGCGCCGGGCCATCCATGAACTGATCAGCCGGGGCGTTATCCGCAAATTACTGGCTGAAAACCTGAAACGGCTGCTGCGAAAAACTCCCTCCGGAAAAAGGGCCGCGCTCCAGGCTTCTTTTCCGAAAGATTATGACGCCCGTGCCGCTGAAGCTTATGGAGACAGTTTTTCCACGCAGGGCAAGCGAAACAACGACCTTGAAATGGGGCTGGCCCTTCCCGACGTTTATAAACTTTCCGTTGACGGCGGCATGGTGCCGCGCGATTTCCTACAGCCGGGTGTGGTGCCGTATCCCGGCGTCGGAGGCCCTGCCGACCTGCGTGAGTACCTGGCGCGCAAAAAAGAACTGAGTGTGCCGGGCGTGGCTGAGCTGCGCGGCTCGGTCAGACAGTCGGAGCTGCGTTTCATCACGACCCAGCAGTTCGAAGGGACCCTTGATATTTTTCCGAATGAGGACCTTTTCAGCCGCCGCGCGCGCAGGACCGCGCTTCTGAGCAATTTGCCGCTTGAATGGAGCGGCGAAGCGGACGAATCCATTGTTTCGGACAGGATACGGGGTCTGATAGACAGCACTGTGCGCAAGAGGCTCCGCTGGTGGGAAGAGTTCAAGGAGCCGGCAACGCCCATGCCCACCGCTGAACATATTCGACGGACCACGCTCAACCCGACGCTTAATTTTGTGCTGAGCGAAATCATGACCAATGCTTCAGACGCCGTGGTCCGCTCCGGCGAAAAACGCAGGGTCAAACTGCGGGCTGAACGCAAAGATGACCTTGTGCATATTTATATTTCCGACAACGGCATTGGCATCAAGCAGGTCTGGAAAGACGAAGAAACGCAGATGATCAGCCTGACGGGCAACACGCCGCCCGTGGGCGCGCCGCTGGACAATGTTGAGGGCGGAAACGGTTACGGATTTTTCTGGGGGCAGATCCTGCTTCGCCTCCACGGCGGCATGCTGGAGGTGCTGCCCGAGAAGTTTGAAGATTTCCAGACAACCATCCACATTACGCTGCCGGTGAGTTCCGTGACCTGGCCGGGCGCGCGTTCCGAAATGCGCGCCGGTCTTTTCGGCGTGACGGATGACAGCCCGGGCGGCCGGTTTCTGGCATGGTTTTCAGATGTCCGGCGAAACATCGCGGAGCTGCATATTCCCAGCCTGACGCATGTCTATGAGGTCCGGGATATTTTTTCAGGCCGCCCGCGCTACCGCTCCAATTTCAGCGGGGATATTCTGGACACGCTTCTCTACAACCTGGTCCCCAATGCTTTTGACGCGGTCGCGCTCCGCGCGCAGATGCAGGGGGAAGAGGATTACAAGGGCAGGCTCAGGGTTAAGGCGAAGGTCCGTTATGACCGGAATTATTTTATGCTGCGAGGGTATGAGATTTCCGGAGCGTGGAACCTCGCGGCCCTGAACAGGACGAGGAATTTTGTGAACTATTTCCTGCAGGGGCTTCATAACATCACAGGCTGGGACGGGTTTGACCGGTTAACGCGCCTCTGGCCCCAGATACACGCCGGCAGGGGAACTTTCAGCCTTGTGATTGAAGATAACGGTACGGGAATGCCCGAAGAAGCGATCCGGAATATTTTTGAGAGAGGCTTTACCACCAAGGACACGGAAGACCTTGCAGTCAAGTTCAAGGAACCCAGGGTCAGCGTTGGGATGGCGCGGCCGCCCATGAGCTGGATGCGCAAAAAATTCGGCATCGCTGGCGGCGAAGGCATGGGCGCAAGTTATCTGGCCATGCCCGCGCTTCGCGGAACCAAACACTATGTCATGACGATTGTCAGCAAGGACAAGAGCGGGCGCGCGTTCCGGAAAACCATGGAAAGCGGAAAAAAAGCGGAGACCGTTGAAATTCCCGGGCAGGACATTCCGCAGGGAACACGCATCCAGATTGATATTGAAATGCCGGTCTCCCTGTTTGACCGCCATGAAAAAGATTTTGAAAGCTCCTGGGAAGCCGGCGTCTGGCCTCGCTCGGAAATGCGCGCGGGACAACCCTCAGCGGCGCCCGTGATCCGCAAGGACCCTGAAGGGGCCTGGGAACGCTACCTTCTGGTGCATGAATTCAACCGTGAGCTGGCGCAGGACCTTCGCCGCGCCACGGTTTCAAAACTTGACCACTACATTCTTTTGACCACGCTGACGCATCTTTATGCCAGCGGCAGGGTCACGCTCCGGGATATCCAGGAAGGCATTGTCAGAATGGAAGATCAGCTCATTCTCACATCCACGGGGGATGAGGACACGGAGCAGGAAGTCATGGAATACCTCCGGGTCCTTTACCACCTGTTTTTGTCGCCGGAAAAGTTTAACGGACTTACCCGGTCTGGTCACGACAAACGCTTTTTTCATTTTGATCTGATTAATCTTTATGGAAATGTCGACACGCATGCGCAGCCCCTGAGTCCTGAGCAGAGAGACGCGGTCCTTCGCCAGCTTTTGATGTCCAGGGACCCGGAAAACGGCACGCTTATGACTTCGCTGCGTGACGTCACGGGCCGGCCGGAGCTGAGCCTGAAAGACCTTAAGCGGCCCGTACGCGGCGTGCGTATTCAGTACGGAAACACGCAGGATGTTTACCTGATCATGGCCACGCTCAAAGACGGGACCCTGGTTTATTTCACAGAACTGGTATCAAGAGATTTCACGCAGGCGCCCATGGTACGCGAAGAATACAACAGCTTTGCCCTGTACCGGGGCGATGAGCGCGCTTCGCACGTCATCATGCTGGCGGATTATGAAGGTTATGCCGGATACAGCAGCCGTTTTTCCGACAGCGAGGAATTTGTTTATGTGTACGCGAACGAAGAACTCGAAGAGGGGGAGCACCCCGGAGCTTTTACAAAAAATTCCGACCTGCTGCTCAGGGGCGGTGAGATCACAGGACAAGGTGTCCAGAAAGTCATTGCGGCTTACTCGGCAGCGGCCACGTATTTTTATGATCCGGAAAAGGAGCGGCGCGTTCAATTCTTTACAAGCCAG